>DATNRE010000044.1:0-4023 GCA_036703685.1 Candidatus Obscuribacterales bacterium | reverse complement strand
TGGGGTTGCTGGGGATGCAGGGGGAGTAAACTCTTTCTATTACCCATTACCCATTACCTATTCGTAATCACTAGCCAGAATTTGAAATTAATTTGGGATGTTGGTTTGCAAAATCAAAAATTGTGTTATAGTAGTAAATGACCTGGACTTATGCGATTGGGACGCCCAAATCTTGTCAGAACCGGAAGGTGGCAGCAATACGGGATGCTTCTGATAGGCGTAAACTCCGGGTCACTTTTTTGAGATGATATCGGGATTGAAAACGGATTACAGACAAAGTTGATTAACTGTTAGCCGGCAAGTGTTTAATTAATAATAATTGTTTTAAGAAACTGGAGTCGTTATGGCGGGTTTCGGAGATCTTGTCCAAAAAGCGGTTTATCTAGGGGTCGGTTTAGCTTCCTACGCGGGGGAAAAAGCGAGTAAAACCCTAGCTGAGTTGCGCACAGATGCCCAAAAATTAGCGGATGAGCTAGTTAAACGGGGGGAAATGACCACGGAAGAAGCGCGTCGTTTTGTGGAAGATACAATTCAGCAAGTTCAACAACCGACGAATGAACCCGCTCCTCCACCGAAAAAGCCCGAACCCCGTTTGATTGAAATTTTAGATGATGATGATGACTCTGATCAAAAAGATGATGGAGTGGAGCAGTTAAAAGACAAGGTGCGGGATTTACAAGAGGAATTACGTCGCCTCCAGAAAGATTAGGAATTTGACCCGATAAAATAATTTAAGGTGAAGGGTTAATTCAATCGCGCTATACTGGAATCCTGGTATAGCTGTTTTTTGCTATATTTTATATAAATTATTCGGAAAACTGCTTATCAGTGTCATGGAAGATTGGTCAAAAAGTATTGTAGAAGCGATAGAAACAACCATTTCTGAAATGGAGAAGTTTTTTACAGACGTGACTGAAGAACTAAACGGAATATTAAACGAACTCACCAAGATTTCGGAAGAAATTACCGATGAGGTACAAAATAAAATTCTTCCCGAACTGGATGAATATATCAATGATATCTTTGAACCGATTATTGATATTTATTTTGATCTGGATTTAGATCTGGATTTAGATATCGATGGCGATGGCGAACATTTTGATCCGTTTGTCACATACATTCAACCCACAGAAACCCAACACCCCGCTTGTCGAGGATGTCACCACTATCACGGACAAGTTTATGGGGGAAATTTATTAGTTTGTGGAATGCACCCCATGGGATCTGAAACCGAAACTTGTCCAGATTGGGAAGGGGAATAGTCGTTGACATCCGCCCCGCCGTAAACGGACGGGGATTCCATCTATTTCAACAAATCAAAAATTGATAGCTGCTGAAATGCTGGTGGGTTGACGCTTCGCCGAGATGTGCTTTCTTTACAGAAAGACTGACCTTCTCTCCACGTCCGTTTAAAGTCTGGTGAATGCCCTCCGGCGACTTTAATATTAATTGCGGCATTAACATCTCGATTATGAGAAGTTCCACAATTCAAACAAATCCAATCTCTTACAGACAAATCTAATTTACCGATTTTAAATCCACAACAAGAGCAAGTCTTTGACGTAGGCTCCCATCGGTCTATCACTCGGAAATCTCTACCATATTTTTCCGATTTAGCTCCTAGGAAAGTTCTAAAACTTCTCCATCCTAAATCAGAAATAGCTCTTGATAATTTCCGGTTCTTAATCATCCCTGACACATTCAAATCTTCCAAGACTATTGTTTGGTTTTCACGAACAATCTGTGTAGATAACTTATGTAGGAAATCCGTACGGGTATCAGAAACTTTAGCGTGAATCTTAGCTAATCTTTTTCTGGCTTTTTCATAACGCTTAGACCCCTTGGTTTTCCGAGACAATTGCTTAGAAAATTTACGAAGCTTCTTAATTCGCTGTTTTAGCGGTTTAGGGGCTTTTATTTTTTGCCCATTACTTAACGTGGCAAAGGTGGTTATCCCTAGATCAATGCCAACTGAGTTTTCGGATTGTGGCAAGATTTCGGGTTGAATTTCCACTACAAAACTCAGGAAATATCGATCAGCACTGTCTTTAATAATTGTGACCGAACTGGGTTCAGAGGGTAGTTGCCTTGACCAAACTACATCAATCTTACCAATTTTAGCGAGATAAACTTTCTCGCCTTTAAAGGAAATCACGATCACTTCTGTAGTATATTCTAAAATAGAATAAAAAGCCGTCCCCCATTTTCATGAGGGCAGGCGTGAAACGACGGGGCTTTAAACCCAAAATTTCCGGTAAATGCTACGCCATCTAGGGGACTGCTAAGTTTTTCCTGCCCCTGACTAAAAAATTGCTTATCTGTGTTATTTTAATAGAGTCAAAACAAAAATGACTCGCTTTAATAGAGCCAGTCTTGATAAAAACCGGGCTGTATCGATTTCAATGTTAATCGATGCTGACCATTTTTAATCTGCAATTCCCCTTACCCATTCCCCATTACCTCGCTAATTCTCGTGTTAGAAGCCTTTGTGTTTGCCACCATACTATGCGGGTTTTTCGGAATTATCCTTAAACAAAACCTGCTGATGAAGATCATCTCAATGGACATCATGAGTACGGGTGTAATCGCCTACTACGTGCTAATCGCATCACGGGGGGGTTTGTTAACACCAATTCTTACAGATGTTCAAAATACCAGCTACGCTGATCCAGTCCCCCAAGCCGTCATTTTAACCGCCATTGTGATCGGTCTTTCGATTCAAGCGTTAATGTTGGTTGGGGCGATGAAACTCGCACGGGATAATCCCACTTTGGAAACGAAAGAGATCGAGAAAAATAACACACCATGATCACCCTTGCTCTTGTTTGGATTGCGCTACCTTTTTTAGCTGGATTTACGGTTTATCTGGTTCCAAAACTAGATCGATTTTTTACATTATTTGTTGCGTTTATTTCCATCGCTTATGGGTTGTACCAATGTGTTAGTGCATCTCCTTTAACGATCCAGTTAATGGATAACTTCGGTGTCACCTTACTAATCGATTCCCTAAGCGGTTATTTTATCTTAACTAATGGGTTAGTGACTGCCGCCGTTATTCTGTACTGTTGGCACACGAATAAAAGCACATTTTTCTATACCCAAACGATTATTTTACATGGCAGTATTAACGCGGCTTTTGCCTGTGCTGATTTGATCAGTTTATATGTGGCGTTAGAGGTGATTAGTATTGCCTCCTTTCTCCTCATTGCTTATCCGCGATCGGATCGGTCGATTTGGGTTGGGTTGCGCTATTTATTTGTCAGTAACGTCGCCATGCTGTTTTATTTAGTGGGGGCGGTGTTAGTTTATCAAACCCATCATTCCTTTGCCTTTGCCGGGTTACAGGGAGTGCCACCGGAAGCAGTGGCTTTAATTTTTCTGGGTTTATTGGTTAAAGGAGGTATTTTTGTATCGGGGCTGTGGTTGCCTTTAACCCACTCGGAATCGGAAAGCCCTGTATCTGCTTTAATGTCGGGGGTGGTGGTGAAAGCGGGGGTATTCCCGATGGTGCGGATCGCCTTAACGGTGGGTGAGCTTGACCCAATTATTCGGATCTTTGGGGTTGGGACTGCGTTGCTGGGGGTGTTCTATGCCATGTTTGAAAAGGATACCAAGCGGATGCTGGCGTTTCACACGATATCCCAGTTAGGCTTTGTGCTGGCGGCGCCGGAAGTAGGGGGATTTTACGCCCTCACTCACGGCCTAGTTAAATCCGCCTTATTTCTGATTACTGGGGTGTTACCGAGTCGCAGTTTCAAGGAACTACAACACACCCCGATCAATACCTCTTTATGGGTAGCATTGGCGATCGCAAGTTTCTCCATCTCCGGTTTTCCCCTATTATCGGGGTTTGGGGCGAAGGTATTAACGATGAAGAATCTGTTACCTTGGCAAGTGATCGGCATGAATATTGCGGCCTTGGGGACGGCGATCTCCTTTGCCAAATTCATCTTTCTACCGAGTGGAGGAGAAGATAAAATCCGGCCTGGTTTCTGGCCTGGTTTGATCTTATTACTGGCGGGT
>DATNRE010000043.1:0-4826 GCA_036703685.1 Candidatus Obscuribacterales bacterium | reverse complement strand
CCTTCCTTTGTCCAAAGTCCTCCTAAACACCGTTGATCGAGTTCCACCACGGCAGAAAGTTGATTTTCCGTTAACAGTTTCAGTTCTAAATATTGTTTTCCCATTAAAACGAGCATCTTCTAACTAACCTTCTATTCTATTATATATGTATTTCTGGATCAAAGATTGATAAATAGGGATTAATCTTAGGGTAAAATATAAATTTTAAATTGAAGTACCCATGACATCTACACCCGAACAACACGCTACAAAATATCAATTTTGGATTGACCGAGGTGGCACATTCACCGATATTGTTGCCCGCAAACCCGATCACACTTTAATCACCCATAAACTATTATCAGAAAATCCTGATCGTTATCCCGATGCTGTCATTCAAGGGATACGAGAAATATTAGAATTATCCCCGGATCAACCCATTCCCAGTGAATTAATTTCTCAAGTAAAAATGGGAACCACCGTCGCCACCAATGCGTTATTAGAAAGAAAAGGCGATCGCACTTTATTAATTATAACCAAAGGCTTCAAAGATGCGTTAAGAATTGGCTATCAAAATCGCCCAGATATTTTTGCCCGTCAAATTATTTTACCCGAAATGCTCTATGAACAAGTGATCGAAGTTGAAGAACGTTATACCGCCCAAGGAGATGAATTAAAAGCCGTTAATTTAGAATTATTAAAACCCCAATTAGAACAAATCTATCAAACCGGAATTAGAAGTTGTGCGATCGTTTTAATGCACGGTTATCGCTATCCTAAACACGAACAACAAATTGCTACCTTAGCCCAAGAAATCGGCTTTACTCAAATTTCCGTATCCCATCAAGTTAGCCCCTTAATGAAATTAGTCAGTCGAGGAGATACCACCGTTGTTGATGCCTATTTATCCCCGATTTTAAGACGATATATTGATCAAGTTACTGTTCAATTAAATAGTGATATTAGTTTAGCAAGGGGAAAATTAAACCCCATTCAATTAATGTTTATGCAATCCAATGGAGGCTTAACCAACGCTCAAAAATTCCAAGGAAAAGATAGTATTTTATCAGGGCCAGCCGGAGGAATTGTTGGTGCTGTTCAAACTAGTTTAAAAGCCGGATTTGCTTCTATTATTACTTTCGATATGGGTGGAACATCCACCGATGTCGCCCATTTTAATGGTGAATATGAGCGACAATTTGAAACCGAAATTGCCGGGGTGAGAATGCGAACACCGATGATGGCAATTCACACCGTAGCGGCCGGAGGCGGTTCAATTTTAAGCTTTGATGGGTCACGATATCGGGTGGGGCCAGAGTCCGCCGGAGCCCATCCTGGGCCAGCTTGTTATCGCCATGGCGGGCCATTAACGGTTACGGATGCTAACGTCATGTTAGGGAAAATTCAGCCCCAATTCTTCCCCAAAGTATTTGGAAAAACTGGAAATTTGCCCTTAGATGCTGAAATTGTTCAACAAAAATTTAGGGAATTAGCACTAGAAATTCAAACCCAAACGGGAGATAACCGCACCTCCGAACAAGTGGCTAAGGGATTTATTACTATTGCGGTTGAAAATATGGCAAATGCTATTAAAAAAATATCCCTACAACGGGGTTATGATCTTTCTAATTATACCCTGTGTTGTTTCGGCGGAGCGGGCGGTCAACACGCTTGTTTAATTGCCGATACTTTAGGTATGAAACAGATTTTTATTCATCCCTATGCGGGGGTTTTATCGGCCTATGGGATGGGGTTAGCTGATATCCGAATCTTACGGGAAAAAGCGATTGAAAAACCCTTAACAGAAGGTTTAATTCCTGATTTAGAATGGATTTTTTCGGGTTTAGAAACGGCAGCAAAAACAGAATTAGAAAATCCAGACTCAAAAATAGAGACTATTCTGAAACTCAATCTCAAATATGAGGGAACAGATTCTATATTATCGGTTAATTTTATCAGTCATTTGTCTACGATAACCCAACAATTTGAACAACAGCATCAAACCCGTTACGGATTTATTAAACCGGAAAAAACCCTAATTGTTGAATCCATAACTACAGAAATTATTCAACAAATGGAGACCCCCGAAGAACCGATATTAACCCGCAACAGAAATCAACCGCCTAAACCCATTTCTATTGTTCCGATGTATACCCAGGATGAGTGGAAACAAACCCCTATTTTTAATCGAAAGGATTTACAACCGGGAGATATTATTGATGGCCCTGCGATAATTATAGAATCCATTGGTACAAATATTATTGAGTCAGGATGGCGAGGAGAACTCACCCCCCAAAATAATTTAGTTTTAACATCTATTCAAGCAATTAAACCTCCGATAATTAGTGAAAATCAAGATATTAAAGTTGACCCGGTAAAATTAGAAATCTTTAAAAATTTGTTTCAATTTATTGCCGAACAAATGGGAATTACCTTGCAAAATACCGCAACTTCTGTTAATATTAAAGAACGTCTTGATTTTTCCTGTGCGCTGTTTGATCAAAAGGGTCAATTAGTTGCTAATGCCCCCCATATTCCTGTGCATTTGGGGTCAATGAGTGACAGTATTGAAAGTTTAATTGCTGCCAAAGGAGAAACTCTCAAACCCGGTGATGTTTATTTATTAAATAATCCCTATAATGGGGGAACCCATTTGCCCGATGTTACGGTGATAACTCCCGTTTTTAATCAATCTGGTGAACAGATTTTATTTTATGTTGCTTCCCGAGGACATCAAGCGGATATTGGAGGAATAACACCGGGTTCTATGCCTCCTAATAGTACAAGTATTGAAGAAGAAGGGATTTTAATTGATAATATTCCATTGGTGAAAGAAGGAATTTTTTTAGAAACAGAACTCTTAAATTTGTTAACCTCTGGAAACTATCCCGCCCGAAATCCAGCCACCAATATTGCGGATTTACAAGCTCAAATTGCCGCCAATGAAAAAGGCGTTCAAGAACTTTTAAAAATGGTCGAATATTATGGATTACATACCGTTCAAACCTATATGCAGTTTGTTCAGGATAATGCAGAATCATCGGTACGTCGGGCAATTTATGTTTTAAAAGATGGTAAATTTAGTTATGAAATGGATAATGGGGGAATAATTAAAGTTAGTATTAAAATCGATAAAAATAACCGTAGGGCAATTATAGATTTTACGGGAACTTCTCCCCAACTTCCTACTAATTTTAACGCCCCTAAATCTATTTGCAAAGCGGCCGTTTTATATGTGTTTAGAACCTTGGTTAATGACCATATTCCCTTAAATGCCGGATGTTTGAAACCCTTGGAGATTATTATTCCTGAAGGTTGTTTTTTAAACCCTCATTATCCGGCGGCGGTCGTGGCGGGAAATGTGGAAACCTCTCAAGTTATTGTTGATGCCTTATATGGGGCTTTAAACGTGATGTCAGCCTCCCAAGGAACGATGAATAACTTTACCTTTGGAAATCAAAATTATCAATATTATGAAACTATTTGTGGTGGGTCGGGTGCCGGAATCAACTATCATGGAACTGATGCGGTTCATACCCACATGACTAACTCCCGTTTAACTGACCCGGAAGTTTTAGAATGGCGTTATCCCATATTATTAGAAGAATTTAGTATCCGAGAAAATAGTGGGGGTTTAGGACAATTCAATGGCGGAAATGGCATCATTAGAAAAGTTAAATTCCTAGAACCCATGACCGCCGGAATTTTATCAGAACATCGAATTATTCCCCCTTTTGGATTAAATGGCGGACAACCTGGGTTAGTAGGTAAAAATTATATTATTCGTAATCATGGAACAATAGAACAATTAACCAGTACCGCCACAGTCGAAATGAATATCAATGATATTTTTGTCATTGAAACCCCTGGGGGTGGAGGATATGGTAAGAATTATTAACATTCATGGGTAGAGACGTGCCATGGCGCGTCTCTACGAGGATTATAGATATTAGCAAACTATCTATTAAATCTGTTTTGTCATCATCAAACAATTGCGCTGATCCTCTAACCGGATATAGTGCAATTCATCCATTAATTTAGACATAAAAATCAGCCCTCTGCCTCCTTCATGTTCCAAGGGGTCGGCGTGCATTTGACATACAGACTCTAAGGCTTTTTCTAAGTCAAAGGGTTCCCCCCTGTCCCAAATTTTTATTTCAATCCAGGGGGAAAATATCCTCACTTCTAACTCAATAGGTGTAGTTTCAGGTAAACTGCGGTGGGCATGACGGACAACGTTAGTAAATCCCTCTGTCAAAGCAATTTGACACTGATGAAAAACATCCGTAGGTACAAAATTAGAGGTCGTTTTTTCAAACCAAAACAACACCTCCTCTAAGGAGGTTAAAGCAGTTTTTACCTGAAGATTTGATTGTGCTAGTAGTGCTGCATTACTCATCAATTCTTTACATAGCACCGCTATTTCTATTGAAGACAACCATGATAGTTTTGACAATTAACTTCATGTCATACATCAGACTCCAATTTTCCTGATACTTCAAATCTAAACGGATAATATCCTCGAAATTTTTAACTTGAGAACGACCATTAACCTGCCATTCTCCCGTCATTCCGGGTTTAACATCTAAGCGTTGCCATTGAGGAACTTCATAACGTTCCACCTCATCGGGTGTAGGTGGACGAGTTCCCACCAGACTCATTTCTCCAGTTAAAACATTCCAAAATTGCGGTAATTCATCTAAACTGGTTCGCCGTAAAAACCGACCGACTTTGGTAATTCGAGGGTCATTATCATTCTTAAAAATAGCTCCTTCGGCTTGATTTGGAATTTTATCTTTTAATGCTTCTGCATTAGTACACATAGACCGAAATTTCCAAATTCGGAA
>DATNRE010000042.1:0-5238 GCA_036703685.1 Candidatus Obscuribacterales bacterium | reverse complement strand
AAACCCCAAAATCTTAAAATAATAGATCCCATAAATATTGAGATCATCCCCAAAGTAAAACCAAAGAATTTGAGTTTAAATTTATATTTTGTATCAGTCATTTGCTATAGCAATCCTATTTGATTTGTGTTCAAAATTGTTGATCAAAAGGGAACAGGGAACAGTAAGAAGTGAAAGGGTTTCAGGATTTAGAAATGTCCTAACTGTAATGCGTAGCGCTATAACTGATGACTGATTACTGATTACTGATTCCTAATTCTTTACAAATCGGAATCTCTATAATAAACTCCGATCCTTTTCCTAACTGAGAATGACACAATAATCGCCCTTTGTGGGTATCTTCAATAATCTTGCGACTAATAGATAGTCCTAGTCCGGTGCCTTTTCCCACGGGTTTAGTCGTAAATAAATAATCAAAAGCACATTTTATAGTATCGTCCGACATTCCCGTCCCATTATCCTGCACGGAAATCGCCACAGCCCGACTATTAGAAACCAGATAGGTTGAAATAATAATTTGATTCGGATATTGTAGTAATTCTTGATAGGATTTATTGGTACTAGATTCATTTAAAGCATCAATAGCATTATTAATTAAATTCATAAACACCTGATTTAATTGCCCAGGATAGCAGTCAACTAAAGGCATTTGACCATACTTTTTAATTACCTTAATATCAGGACGGTGATCGGTTGCTTGTAGTAAATGTTTCAGGATTAATAGGGTACTTTCTAAACCTTCATGAATATTAAAAGGAACTTGAGCCTTAATATCACTCCGAGAAAAAGTCCGTAAACTGGTACTAATATTAGAAATTCTATCCGTCCCCAATTTCATAGAAGAAATCAATTTAGGTAAATCTTCAATTAAATAGTCTAAATCAATAGATTCAGCATGGGCAATAATCGAATGATCGACATTAGGATAATAGCTTTGATATAGTTTTAAATGTTGAATTAAATCTTGAATATAAACAGTAGCGTGATTCAAATTACCCGCAATAAAGTTAATCGGATTATTAATTTCATGGGCAACTCCAGCAATTAAATGTCCTAAAGTTGACATTTTTTCGCTTTGTACTAATTGCATTTGAGACTGTTTTAAATCTTCTAATACCTGAGACAATTCGGCTGTTCGTTCTAAAACTCGTTGTTCTAACTCTTGATTTTTTTCTAATAATTGTTGAGTTAAAGATCTAATTTCTAAATGAATTTTAATCCGAGCAATCACTTCTTCAGCTTGAAACGGTTTAGTAATATAATCCACGGCTCCAATCGATAATCCCCTAACCTTCTCTAAATCATCGGTAACAGCAGTCATAAAAATGATCGGAATATCATGGGTTGAACCGTGACTTTTCAGGTGTTTACAGGTTTCAAACCCATCGGTTCCCGGCATCATCACATCTAATAAAATCAAATCAGGTTGTTCAGTTTCCGCAACTTGAATGGCTTGATTACTGTGGTTGGCAATTAAAATTTTCCAGCCACAATTATCAATAAAACCTGATAATAAATTAAGGTTTGTTAGGCTATCATCAACAATTAGTATGGTGGTTTCTTTGAATGAGTTGGAGTGCATATTGAATGGGATTATGATTTATGGATCAATCGAAATTGTTCCAGCAGAAAGCAAATTACTATCTCAACTCAACTTAATTATCAATATTCGTAGCCGTTGATCAACGGATTTATTTTCAATGCCTCCCAAAGGGAAACAAAAGACACAATACCCCTAACCTGTTGAGTATCTAAACTTATACGGAACTATTTAGATTATATTTTACGGTGAGTGATCACGATTTGACAATGACACCCATCACAACGGATCAGGACTCAAAAAAAACACCCCGTCAGGGGGTGAAACACAGGGGACTATCCTGATTTGAAATTAATCTCAATTTATCGTAACTTCAGAATTCTAGCCGTGAGATCCAGACTTTCCTCGTAGAGAACATCCCGTCCCCAACGCTGTAACTGTTGAGACATAAGGGATTCCGCCTTTTGATCCGTAGCGGCAATCACCTGTTCAGTCCGACAAGATTGGGCACTACCTCCGGCTTCCATCCGCATACATCCGGTGGTTTCTGAACATAAAATCGTGCAGCAGTTGGCGTTAGGATTACTAGAAGTTAAGCGTAACCCCACTAAATCCCCAGGAATTTCACCATAATCGGCCGTGGGAATGGCTGCAAGTTCGGCCAGAATTTTTTTATCATTTGGCCCGATAAACTCGATATGCTTTAAATCATAATCTCCCCCTTCGTCGGTAAAGGAAACGGGTTTCCATTCCAAACGACTGGCAAACCATCCCAAGAACATCAAGGCTTGAGCCGCATTGCCTTTTTCGTAGTCAATGGTGATATTATCAATTTCGACTAAGGAAGCTCTGCGTTCTGGGGGGTCAAAGGCGGAGGCGGTTAATTCTTGCCAGGGGGAAAGTCGATGCCAATTCAAATCAGCAATATAGGTTTCCTGTTCAATCAAATCTTGCATTTTTAACAATTCCGATTCTGGATCACTAAAATAAGAGGAATCCACAATCACACAATTACAACAACCCGCTAATTGTTTAAACAATTCCTGCTCTGGGTTAGGCGTGGCTTTCCACCAAACAAACTTAGGTAAATCGGGAATCATCAGGGATGAAACCACATTTCCCACCCGTTCTAGGGCTGCTTTTGTGCCTCTGAGGGTAATATATTCACAACAGACTAACCCTTCTTCACTTTTTTTCTGAATCGGGCAATAGGCCGAAACCTGGGCCGTTACTCCGGTATCTTCTCCTAAAATCGGACACAAAGTAATAATCCGACAGGGATTTTGAGCCGCAATGGTTTCACTAATACTAAATCCCCGGCCATCCAAATTCGGAATAATTTGATCGGCGGGGGGAAGTTTGGCAAATTCTTCCCGTAATTTTACCAAGGTATCGGAGTCAACCCGGCCGTTAATCGGTAAACCATAAATTCTCTGAGCTTCTTTAATCGCATCCCGGGTTGATGTTCCATGAATTCCATCAATACTACCGAGATAAAACCCTAAAGCTCCTAACAATTGTTGAAATTCTTCCGGTTCATAAACCACCATACTAAAGGTCGCCGCCCGGGTGGCAATGGCGGTGGTTTTCCCATTACCAATATTCTGACTCAGCCAAATACTACTTAACTCAGCTTCAATTTGACTGAGGGAAATATCCTTGGGTTTTTGTAACGCAACAAGTGGTGTAGTCATAATCAGTAATCAGTTATCAGTAATCAGTTATCAGTGGTGAGTTATCAGTGCAGAGTAAACAGTGGGAAGAAGGTTTAGGCTGTAAGGCTATAAGGCTGTAGGGCTGTAAGGCTGTAAGGCTGTAGGATGTAAGGCTGTAAGGCTATAAGGCTGTAAGGCTGTAGGCTGTGGACTATAAGGATTTTCCTGCCTCCTCTGCCCCCCCTGCTCCCCCTGCCTCCCCTGCCCCCCCTGCCTCCCCTGCCCCCCCTGCTCTCCTACAATCTTCTCCAACGGCGGCCATCTCGGTTGAGCAGAATTTCCGACTCCACTGGCCCCCAAGTTCCAGCTTCATAGAGGGGGATAGACTCGGCCGGGGCTGGAGCGTCCCAAACTTCTAAAACCGGGGTGAGGGCTTGCCAAGAGGCTTCGACTTCATCCCCTCGGGTAAACAGGGTTTGATCGCCTAACATACAGTCAATCAGTAAACGGGCGTAGGCGTCTGTATTGGCCTTACCAAAAGCCGTATCATAACGAAAATCCATATCAACGGAACGAGTCCGCAGAGAATTTCCGGGGGTTTTCACCTCAAAGCGCATGGAAATTCCCTCATTCGGTTGAATTCTCAAGACCAAAACGTTCGGGTTAGCCTGTTTTGCCGCCGACTGGAACATTAAAAAGGGTACTTCTTTAAATTGAATGGCAATTTCCGTCACCTTTTTCGGCATTCGTTTTCCAGTTCGCAGATAGAACGGGACACCTTTCCAGCGCCAGTTATCAATATAAAATTTTAACGCGGCATAGGTTGGGGTGATGGACTCGGGGGCGGCTCCGTCCTCTGAACGATACCCCGGAACCTGTTGGCCATTCATCCAACCGGGGGTATATTGTCCCCGTACCGCAGAATATTCTAAAAAATTAGTATCAGCCAGGTGGGTTGCTTGTACCACCTTAACTTTTTCGTTGCGAATACTATCGGCGTCGAGGGAGTTGGGGGGTTCCATGGCCGTCAGGGAAAATAACTGCATCAGGTGATTTTGCACCATATCCCGCAGCGCCCCGGAGGTTTCATAATAGCCCGCCCGTCCTTCTAAACCGACGGTTTCCGCCACGGTAATTTGGACATGATCGACAAATTGACGGTTCCACAGCGGCTCAAAAATTGCATTACCAAACCGAAACACCATCAGGTTTTGGACGGTTTCTTTCCCCAAATAATGGTCAATGCGATAGACCTGTTCTTCCGAACAGACTTGTCGCACCACCCGGGTAAGAATTTGGGCCGAACCTAAATCTCGACCAAAGGGTTTTTCAATCACTAAACGCTGTTTTTTCGGGTCGGGGAGCATTCCAGCCCCACCCAGTTGTTGAATGGCTTCGGCAAAAAAACGCGGGGCTACGGATAAATAAAAGACTCGGTTGCCCCGGGTGCGGCGCAGTTCATCGACTTCCTCTAAAAAGGCTTTGAGTTTTTGGTAACTTTCGGGTTCATCCATATTCCCCGAACAATAAAAAATCCCCTGGGCGAAGTCGTCCCAAAGGGCTTGGGAATATAAACCGCCCCCAAATTCTTCCACCCCTTCCCGCAGATGTTCTCGGAAAAATTCGTGGCTCCATTCCCGACGGGCAACCCCCACAATGCTGATTTCCGGGGGAAGTTTGCGCTCTAATTTCATCTGATAGAGGGCGGGAACCAATTTCCGTTGGGTTAAGTCTCCCGATGCACCAAAAATAACTAAAATCTGGGCTTCGGGAATTCGATCTTGTTGCAGTCCTACCCGCAAGGGATTTTCAATCAGTGTTACCATGTCTGTTCCTATTCGCTTTCGCTCACTTATCTTTTTCGTGGACTCTAGGGATAAAGTAGCACGTTTATCCCATTGGGGTCTGCTAGAAATGTGTCCCGATTATCAAGTTGAGTTAATTTATAGTTTTTACCGTTGATCGTCTTTAATCTTGGAAAATTTTTGTTTAATTTAAGATTAAGCGGTGCAGGATTTCCACCCCAACCCAGATTAAACTGAT
>DATNRE010000041.1:0-2362 GCA_036703685.1 Candidatus Obscuribacterales bacterium | reverse complement strand
CCCAAATTTTCTCCTCTCTAATATCAAGATGCAGTACACATCCATAAATTCGGGTATTACCATCTTTCCATGCTACATTAACAAGCTGATAGTGATCTCCATTCGTATCAAAAATAGTTTGACTTTCAACTGGAGCATTTCAACCAAAGTTTAAGCAATTTTAGCCTTTTAAGTTAAAGGAATTTTAATCATAAATTCCGTCCCTAATCCTTCTTGTGAAACACAACTTAACTGACCCTGATGTTGTTCTACAATAATTTGATAACTAATCGATAAACCTAATCCCGTACCCTTTTCAGAGGGTTTAGTTGTAAACAAATAATCAAAGATTTTTTCGCGTATTTCCTTCGACATTCCCAAACCGTTATCTTTAATCCGAATAATGGCACTATTTTGGCTAGGGTCAACTTCAGTACAGATCCTAATTTGGCTAGGATTGGCTTTAATTTCTTCTACATTCCGTTTTAAATCAGCATCTTCTAAGGCATCAATGGCATTGGCAATAATATTGGTAAATACCTGATTAATTTGCCCGGGATAACAGGGGACTAAAGGTAAATCGCCATAATTTTTAATCACTTCTATGGGCGAAACTTTATCATTTCCTTTTAAGCGATATTTTAAAATTAACAAAGCACTGTCAATCCCTTCATGCAGGTTAGTTTCTAGTTTTGATGTACTATCTGTGCGGGAAAAAGTCCTTAAAGATACGCTAATTTGACGAATTCGCTCCACTCCAACTTTCATAGATGAAATCACTTTGGGTAAGTCTTGAAGTAAATAGTCTAAATCCACCTCCTCTACTAGATTGGTAATCGCCGGATTGGGTGAGGGAATTTGTTCTTGATAAAGTTTAAAAATTTTCAATAAATCTTGAATATAGTTTTCTATATAATTGATATTTCCGTGGATAAAAGCCACGGGATTATTAATTTCATGGGCAACTCCCGCCACCAATTGACCCAGGGTAGACATTTTTTCACTTTGAATTAATTGGAGTTGGGCCTGTTGTAGGCTTTTTAAGGTTTGTTGGAGTTCGGAAGTTCGGGCTTCAACTCGGGTTTCTAATTCTTGATTTAAGTCTTTCAAACTTTCTTCTAAACGGGTTTTTTCTTGAATTTTTTCTTCAAGTAATTGATTTTTATTGGCTAACACTTTAGTCAAGTTGCGTAATTCTAAATGAACCTTCATTCGGGCTAATACTTCTTCCTTTTGAAAGGGTTTGGTAATATAATCAACAGCCCCCAAACCTAAGCCCTTAACTTTATGGTCAGTGTTGCCCAAAGCCGTCATAAAAATGATCGGAATATCGGAGGTTAAGGGATTATTTTTGACCCGAGAACAAGTTTCAAATCCATCAATTCCGGGCATCATAATATCTAATAAAATCAGATCAGGAATAACATATTCTATTTTTTGTAACGCACTTTCTCCATCTTGAGCCACTAAAACTTCCAGCCCAGCCTCATCTAAAACGTTAAAGATTACCCCTAAATTAGTGGGGTTATCATCTACAATTAGGATAGTATTTCCTGAAAAAGATAAATTATTGCTCATAATTTTTTTACTGATTTTCAGTGATAAATTGAGTTGCACCTTGATAGTCTAATGGACGAGAAAATAAGTATCCTTGTCCCCAAATACAACCCAATTTCATGAGAATTTCTGCTTGTTCTTGGGTTTCTATACCTTCTGCAATAACTTCTAAATTTAAACTTTTTCCCAACAATAAAATAGTTTCAATTAAGGTTGTATCCTCGGGATGATTAATTAAATCTTGCACAAAAGAACGATCAATCTTTAAGGAATTAATCGGTAAATTCCTAACCATTTTGATAGAAGAATAGCCCGTACAAAAATCATCCACACATAAACCCACACCAATTTCTTCAAATAATTTAAAGTTAGAATCTGGTGTTTTTAATAAACAAGATTCCGTAATTTCTATACTCAAAGTATTTTTAGAAATACCCGTTTCTTTTAAAATTTCTGCTACCTGTTCCAATACATTCACCTGCCGGAATTGGACGGGGGAAAAATTAACATTCATTTTTAAAAGCAGATTGGGAAATTGTTCTTGCCAAGATTTCAACTGGTTACAAGCTTCGCGTAAAATCCACCAACCCAACGGATTAATTAATCCGGTTTCTTCAGTCACAGAAATAAATTGATCCGGGGCAATCATGCCTTGATCATGTCTCCAACGGACTAAGGCTTCAACTGCTTTAATTTTTCCGGTTATCAGGGAAACAATCGGTTGATAATATAAGCAAAATTCCTGTTGCGGAATCGCTTTTCTTAAGTCCTGTTCCATTTGCCGCCGGGCGATGGTGTCCGCTTGCATCTGGGGATTAAAAATTTG
>DATNRE010000040.1:0-10557 GCA_036703685.1 Candidatus Obscuribacterales bacterium | reverse complement strand
GTTGAAAAGACCGTTATTTTACAGGTGCTGAAGTTGTTAAAATCGTTCCGTAGGTGCTTGTTGGGTTTGGGGATCGGGGGCGAGCGCCAACCACAGGGGAAATTGTAGTAAAGATAGACTAATTCTATCTTCCATATCATCAATAATAATGAAGGGTAAACGTCCCTCTTTCACCAAACGATCGGCTTTTTGAGAAAGAACTTCCGCTTCTTCAAATAAAACAATTCCCTGTTCTGGGCCGAAATCTCGACGGTCAATTCCTAAACAATCTTGGAGACCGCGGCGCCATTCTCCCAAGCGTTCGGGACTATTGGCTAAAACCAGGGTTCGTAGGCGGTTTCCATAGATATTTCTCAATATAGAAATCGTCGCAGAAGCCACTAATATATTCTGTAAACGACTACCCATGGTGCGTAAGGCGCCCCGTCCTCCTTGGTTAAAAAACCAATTGGAAACCCGTTTGGCGTGAATGGGTTCAAAGGTGCGACGCAGTTGCCAAGGCGCGCCATAATAGTCGGGGGCGCTGCGATATTGATCGAGGAGTTGGCGAATTTTCTGGGTTTGTTCGGTGAAGCCCTGTTCTGAAAATTGTGGCGCGGCGGTGTTTTGAGGATTTTCTACGGGGATAACCACCTTCGTCACTTCTCGGGGTTGGGCAGGAATGGGCGGCTCGGGGGTGTTTTCCGGTATCAGTTCCAATTGTTCGGTGGTGGCGACTAAATCCTGTAAACTCCCGACTAAATAATCCTTAAATCCCTGGACTCGGATGGCGAGTTCCTGGGAGACTCCGGCGAAGGAGGTGCGCATTTCTTTTTGGATGCGATCGCGGCGACGTTCAAGTTTTTCGATTTCGATTTGTAAGCCTTGCTTGCGTTGTTCTAACTGATCTAAGGCGGAGGAAATCAATTTTCCCATGGACTGGGTTAATACCAGTTGTTCCTGTTGGATACGATCATTGGTTGCTTGTAAGGTGGCAATTCTTTTTTGTAGTTCCTGTTCTTGAATCTGTAATCGTTTCACCCGTTGGTCTAACTGGGTGGTGACTTCTTCGAGGGGTTCGGATACCAGACGTTCAGACAAGCTCGGTGAGGTTGGGGGATTTGATCCAGGTTCAGAATTTTGGAGTTCGTCGGACTCCCAAGGGTCAGCAATGGGTAAAGGATTCATGTTAATCGAGTTTCCTCCGGTTTCTCCAACGGAGGGATTAAAGGGTGACGTTGATGAAGAAGTGGCCCCGCTTACGGCTGGGTTTTGATCTTGGATTTTAGTTTCGTCTGAATTCATGAAGTTGACAGTCCCGGTCTAAACACAAGGGGGTGTGATGGGTGAAAGTATAGCGTTTTGTTCGGTTATTGGGGTGTTTAGACAGGTTTGTTACCCTGACCTGTTAGAGTGATTGTAGCATTACTTCAACCTCTGACTTAATTCAATGACTGACTATAGAATCATCGGGACATTTTTTTGAGATAGACTCCTAAACCCATTTAGCTATAAAGTAATGGCGTTGCGATCGCCCCAAATAATGCCACAATACTCATAGTTTGTAGGACTTACGCAGAAACCGGGTTTCTGAACGAGAAATCACCGATTTCATCCCCAAAATCAGGGCCAGAAACCCGGTTTCTTTGGTCTTGTGCGTAAGTCCTAGTTTGTTGACTGTTGACTATTCCCTGTTGACTATTGACTATTCCCTGTTCCGGTGTTCCCTGTTCCCTAATTACTGATAATGGGTATAGAATTACGCAGTTACGTCTATTTAGATAACCTTCAACGCCAACACGCGGCCTATATTGGTACGGTGTCTCTGGGTTTTTTGCCTTTACCTGGGGATTCTTCTTTGTGGATTGAAGTTTCTCCGGGGATTGAAATTAACCGAATTACGGATATTGCTTTGAAAGCGACCTCCGTGCGTCCGGGGGTGTTGTTTATTGAGCGGCTTTATGGCCTTTTGGAAATACATTCTAGCCGTCAAGGGGATACCATTACCGCCGGACGGGCGATTTTGGATTTTTTGGGGTTACAGGAAAGCGATCGCCTGAAACCTCAAATTATGTCCAGTCAAATTATTCGGAATCTTGACCCGCACCAAGCCCAATTAATTAATCGTAACCGTCGAGGTCAATTAATTTTAGGGGGCCAAAGTTTATATATTTTGGAAGTTCAGCCCGCCGCCTATGCGGCTTTAGCGGCTAATGAAGCGGAAAAAGCGTCTTTAATTAATATTCTGCAAGTGACGGCCGTGGGAAGTTTTGGGCGGCTGTATTTAGGGGGAGAAGAACGGGATATTATGGTAGGTTCAAAAGCGGCTTTAGAAGCAATTGAAAATGTATCGGGACGAGCTTATGGAGGTAGTTTTAATCCCCAATAAATACGATAAAAAATATGGCAAATTCAGAACATTTAGCTTGATTATAGCAAGTCTAAATGAATTGTACAAAATAATGATCAAAATTATTAACCCTAAAAAATAGACATAAATTCGGTGTAGGGGCGAGGCGCGCCTCGCCCCTACGATTATTTGGATTTCCAGCTATTTGTACAACTGATTTAGGATTGCTATATATGAAATCTAATTATTAAAGCTACAAAGGACTTACTTGAACTTTTAGCATCTCCCAAGTTTGTCGTTCCATATTCAAGATATTGCCCACTTCTTGCAAGAGTTCATAACTCTTTAAATCTATGGGAATTTCTTCTTCAGTCAGAATATCGCATAAAGTCTCTAAGGCTAAATTCCACTCACCCGCATGAATATCTGAAACTATAAATTCTATTTGAGTCTCTGATAGTTGTGGTTTGACGATATTAATAACTTGATAGAGTTTACTTTCTACAATTTTATAGTCAAACATGAGTCTATCTACTTTTGGACTTAATGGCGATCGCGCATTATGAGCCAAGCCACTTGAGAAACGTATAGCGAAATCCTGTCAGGCGACTTAAATCCTGGTAAGTGACTCCTGGCATCGGCAACATATTTATCTTAACATTGCTGAACTGAGATTGAACTTCTAATGACAGCCGATCCAGAAGAGGTTTCTGTTGATTATATGTGTCCTCTGGAAAATAAAGCCTAACTTCTCCTCCATCTTTTAGACATCTAGCATATTTAGAAGCCGCGTTCTTAAGGCTCTGAGGATTTATCTCAACAGAGCTTTTTTTACCTTGATCTATATCAGCAGGTTTCCAAGCCTTCGCATCACAGATTAGCTGGCTGGAAGTAATATAAAAATCAGGTTCGGCCGGTTTTTTTGCCGGATCGTATTCAATCTTAGGTTTTATCTGGACTTCTGACCAATCAAGTTTATCTTCACTGTCAACGTCTAACAAAACTTTCCAAACGGCTAGTTCTCCTGCATCTCCTAACATTTTGAGCCAAGGCAAAGTCTTGTAAGCCAGAGGATTTTTTTTCAAATCTGTGATGATACTTGTGATGATAGAAGTATCAGCAGAAGTGTTTGCCAAGCTAATTGTTGGATGAATAATTGAAGGTAAAAATGATTGTACTCCTATCATCGCCTGAATTAATTCTATTTGCTTCTGACTGTTTTTGAGGCGGCTCATTTCCTCACAGCAGATTTCCAGAATGTCAGAAATCTCTCGCCTTAGCTTATAAATCCCATAATCAGGTAAATATTTAGCTCGACTTTGCACCTCAGCCAAGCTATTAAGAACTTGACTCAGCATTGACTGAAGCACATCGCACTCTTCATTGATTCCCATTAGCCTCCTAAAGTTTTCATAATATCCTCAGCTTGTCCAGTGGCTACCTTTAATGTTTTAATTGCTTCATCGCAAATTTCATAAATTTGCTGAACTTTCGATCGTGCTTCAGCTATACTGGCATCTGGTAGCTGCCCTGCTTGTGATTTAGCATCATCTATTAGCTCAACCATTTGATTCATTGTTTTTTGGAAATCTTCTACTTGACCCAGTAAATCGTCCATAACTTACCTCACTACACTTTTTATGTAATTTTAATACAAATTTGTTAGTTAAACAAGCTATCTTTATTCCAGATATCTTTGGGGACGTGAGGAGTAGCAATTAGTTTGGGTTCTGCCTCTAAACCTCGATAGATTGCCCTTCCTTTGGGATTAACAGGTAAACTAGCTGCACAATCGTCATCGAGCAATCTACTGCTAATATTAGATTGGACGCGAAAAACAATGCGCTCGTCAAGATTATATAAGATTTGACTGGGAGTTACGTTTGTATCGGCAGGTTGTTGAGTGCAGTAGAAAATATTAATGTCGGCAACGCGAGACTTCAAAACTAAGGTTTCTAAATCTCGATAAATGTTAGCTTTAATCGACCTTTCTGCGTTGACAATTGATGCAGCTTCATCAATAAATAATATAATTCTATGATCTTGGTTATTACACTTAGCTCTCAATTGAGCTAAACTTTCAACATCTTGGGCAATCATCTCATTAAGCCGTTGCTTATATTTTTGCACAAGGCTATTCAGGAGAGAGGCAAAATCTTCAAATTCTGTGACGAGTTTAACATTTGAATAACGTCGGGTGATGCGATGATAATCTAAGCCTTCCTTAAAGTCAGCAATGTAAATTTCTCGTTCAGTTTTGATTTTGTCACTGGCATACAAAAACTGATATATGATCGAATTGATAAAGTTAGTTTTGCCAGATTTTGGTACGCCAGCGACTAGCCGATGGGCAATATCTTCAAAATTAGAAAGACAAGGATCTCCACTTTCATCAACTCCGACTATATATGTATCTTCATTAATTAAATCACCATAATTTTTGATTACCTGCTCAATTGGTAAAATCTCTGGTAACATTTTTACTATTTCCTCAAATGAATTTTTATTATTGACTGGTGGAATACCAATGCGGAAAAATCCGCTAATTTCTTGAGCCGTCGCCAGTCGATGTAAAGGTTTTAAATCAACCATCCGAGAAGGTGCGGGACTTGATGACAATTTGGCTAAAGCCGAACCTCCTAAAACAGTATCATAGGGTTGCGGTAAATTTTGATTTTGCTCTGAGTTTACACCACCTATCAAGGGTGGTTGATTTTGATGGTTAAATGATGGTTTTTCGGGAAGACTACCCGAATCACCGCCGAATTTTCCTAATCCTTTTTTTTGTGGCTGAATTGCATTCTTTATTAACAGTTGACTATCGTTTTTATCCCAGCCTTCCCATTCGATATTAGTGGAAATATCTACATTTTTTGTGGCTTCCAAACTTTCATAAAATCCGGGTTTATCTTTGCTAATTTGGATGATTCGGCATCGTTTCCCGTGTGGTGTTTCTTTGATTGCTTCATCAATAAGAGCGTTGAGGACGGGAAAAGCATCGGCCCGATTTTCTGCTAAGGCTTTGATGCTATATTGGAATAGGTCACTGTGAGGATATGACTGTTGATATTTTTGGTAAAGTGCTGATGTTACTGAGAGAATGTTGTCTTTAATTCCGTTGGTGTTGGTGTTGACTTTCTCTAATTGAGTCAGCATTTGGTTGATGGCATTTACCCACAATGATTTTTGATTGGGGTTGTGATAGGTTTGCAGGGTGATTTCTAAAATAAGTTTGCTGTCTAAGTTATGGATGACATCGCAGACTGCTGACATATCATTGGTTTGACTGGCATCGAAAAGGTGAGGTAGGTAGTAATTTTGGGGTGCGATAAATTCTTCATATTTGATAATTTCGCCAATCACTTGCACCCAGTCTAAGTGTTGGAAAATGGTTAGGTTAGGTTGAGGGGTGAGGGTGAAGAATTGGCTTAATTTGCCTTTGGTGAGGAGGCTCAGAATTTGTTCAGAATGTTCTTCGGTTTGGGTGTTTTGGAGGTGATTAATTAGGAGGTAGGTTTTGAGTTTGGGGGATTGATTGGGGTCATAGATATAGCGGAGAGAAATTGTTAGGTTAATACCAAGGCGGCTAATTGAGCTTATTAGCTGTTGTTGGGTTTGTAGGAGGTTTTTACGGAGTTCAGTTTGGCTGTCTTTTTGATGACTCGGTTGAGGGTAAAGTTGATAACATATAGGAAAATTTCGATCAAACATTTATCTCCTCCAGTTATTAGATAAGTTGTCAGAAATACGTTTAATTGTTTTTGCTCTGTTCTTGAGTTGAAAGGCAATGATGAATCTACCAATACCAATGCTGACTAAAACAGTACCTACAAGATAAAACCATTCCATAGATAAAAATTCCTCCTGATTATTCTAAAAATCTAATTTAATAACACTTTTGTTGTCCAACCCAACCTTGCATATAGTTAGCAAACCCTTGAGCTTCGTTAGAATCACCAAATGAAGCTACTTGTATTTGACCCAGTTCCCTAGCTGTTTTTGGACTTTGTGCCTGTCCAATATCACCGCAATAATTTGATATAACCGTATTCCAGTTGTTATCACTGTATTTAATAAAAACAGGATACCAACAATTATTAGGACTTGAAGAACTACCACAGCTATTCTTAGGAAAACCACTAGCATACCATGCTGTTGTCGTATAGCTATTGGAACGAGAACCTTGATTTGAATAATTTATAAACGTAAAATAACATACATATCCCGCAACAATTATCGCTAAACCCGACAAAATTAATTTCCAGGATGTCTCACTTTCTATTGTTGTACTTTTACTAAGTAGTAGATCGGATTTGCTATTTAGTTCATTAACGACTTTATTTTTTAGTAAATTCAAGTCAGATAACATTTTTGTATATTGGTTATAACTTAAATCATAATTACTCTCTATCACTTCCGAATTAGGTAAACTTTTGATTGTTTGAGAGAGCTTAGTATCTATATTAGCGATTGCATAAAAAGTTTTATCCAGGATGGATTGAGAGGATTTAACTGTCTCTTGCAAGGCTAATGTATCCGAAATTTGATTTCTTAATAGTTGCATCCAACTTTCAATAGCTGACAGATGCCCATCCTGCTTATTTTGTAGAACTTCTTTCAATATGGAACTGGTTCTCCCGTATCGTTTCCCTAATGATTTGGATGCTGTTATGGCACTTGTAAATATCTCTGAAATTTCCTTGTGATAACCACTTGTTGATGAAACATAATTTTTTAGTTGTGAAATTGTTAAATCTTTTAGTTGAGGTTTATTTAACTGATCAACAATCAGCACCTCTAATACCTTATTAGCATCAGGCTCTACTCTAGCTAACTCCTCCTTGTATGGAGTCAATAGTCTTACTGTCGCATTCCGTAACTCTTTCTCTTCCAATAATAATTGACTTAATGTTTTCAGCTTTCTGTTTATATCTGTGGCTGTATTAATAATCTCAGCTGCATGAATTCTCAATGATATTTCATGATTGGAATTAAGCAAAAACTCTTCCAGAGGTTGATAGAGAGATTCTTCAGTTTCAGCAGATTGTTGAAATATTGACTGAGCTTGACGCAACGCCACTTCATGCAATTTTGGATTGTTCTCTTCCAATAATAATTGACTCAATGTTTTCAGCCTTCTGTTTATATCTGTGGCTGTATTAATAATCTTAGCCGCATGAATTCTCAATGATATTTCATGCTTGGAATCAAGCAAAAACTCTTCCAAAAGCCCATAAAGATAGTCTTCTATCTCAGTAGATTCTTTAAAAATTAACCTAGCTTGTCGCAGTGCGGCCCCTTGTACAATACGATTAGGTGAAATTAATCCCAAAAACACCCCACGCCCATGTAACTTAGAAATGACATCCCCGATTAAATCCTGATAATTCAGAGAGCTATCATTATCATTTAATAACTCATCAGCCGGCCCGTACAGCCAAAATTCAAGATGCCTTTCATATTCTGCGGTTGTTTCCCCTCTGGTGTTTAGGCGTGGAATTCTGTTAATCTCTATCAGCTTGCGATCGCGTATTTCCCGGCGAATGCGATCAAGGGGTTCAGTAAAACCCCCTCCTTCTAAATGTTCTAAACTCTGCTGAGAATATCCGATCGCCTCCAACGCCGAAGCCGCAGCCCACCGAGTCAAATCGTTGCTAACTTCCCCCTTCCCCTTCACTTCCTTGGCGATATCTCTGAGCACATCCCAGTCTGCTAGAGCCTCCTTAACGTGATAGTGTTGTGCAGCCACACCTAAGCCTTGCAGCGCTAGAGCCCGCGTGGTTAGGGATGCTTGAGTTTCCCAGATATTGACGAAAAAAGGAACAGCCTGATCAGGGTTGTTTTCAGCAAAATCGAAGAATGACTGAATTTGTTCTCCTACATTTCTAAAGCGATCAGGGGGATCGCCGCCGCCTGGGGGGTTTGTAAGGTTACTCATGGGCTTAAATGAGATAGACCCGAGGGCATTGATAAATTATAACTGTTGCAGTCGAGTTTGAACCAATTTTTTGAATATTTGTGGCAGAGATTCACGGGATTTACGGATAGTAACGGTTTAACCAGGCTTTGATATTGCTTTGCTACCCTCGTAATGAGATAATTACTAGGTAGTTTTAATCCCGAATAAATACGATAAAAAATATGGCAAATTTAGAACATTTAGCATTATTACAATGGGGATTTCAACGTTGGCAAATTTGGCGTTCAAATAATCCTAATATTCAGCCAGACTTGGGCGAAGCTAACTTAATGGGGGCTGATTTAATCGGAATTAATTTACAAAATACTGATTTAAGTAAAGCCAATTTAATTGCTACGGATTTAAGCTCGGCAAATCTAACAAAAGCGGATTTAACTTTAGCTCAATTACACAGGGCAAACCTCAGCAAAGCGTTATTATTTCAAGCTAATTTAAGTCAAGCTAATCTTAGTACAGCCACATTAAACAGAGCAGAATTGATTGAAACCTATCTTTATCGCACGGAATTAAATAATGCTAAACTAATTAAAGCACATCTGAATGGAGCATATTTATATCAAGCTAATTTGAGTGAAGCGGATTTGAGTGAAGCGGATTTGAGATTTACTAATTTAAACAAAGCTAATCTTTATCAAGCGAATTTAACCGGAGCAAATTTAAGAGGGACAACCTTAATTCAAGCTAATCTACAAAATGCCAATTTATCCTACGCCAATTTAAGAGGGACAAACCTAACTAAAGCAGATTTACGAGGAGCAAATCTAACCGGAGTTGACCTAAAATTTGCTAACTTAAATGGCGCTATTCTTTCCTAAATAGATGTAATATTCTCTTATAGGGGTTTGTAAACCAAACCCTCTTTCCTTCTATTCCCTATTCCCTATTCCCTATTCCCTTTAATAACACTTTAATCGCAAATTCCGGTAACGCTAACATCCGACGCCAGCGCCAAGGTTCTTGATATAATCGATATAACCATTCTAAATGATATTTACAGAAAAATTCCGGTGCCCGTTGTTTAATTCCTGACCAAATATCAAAACTTCCTCCCACACCTATCCAAATAGAATTCGGGCAAAGATGACGATTTTCTCTAATCCAAAATTCCTGACGGGGAACACCCAAACCCACTAATATTAATTTCGGTTGTAAGTCTTTTAGGGTAATTTTTAAATCTTCTTCTTCGGAAGCAGACAGATAACCATGATAACTAGAAATTCCCAAACCTGGTAGTTTTTGTTGAATATTATCCGCCGCCTGTTCAGCAATTCCCGGTTTTCCCCCATAGAAAAAGACTAATTCAGAATTGTCTAATTTACCAATATTTTCTATCAAGGTTTCTGCTAATTCAATACCCGGACACCGTTGAATTTTTTTACCTTTATATTGTAAATAAAGCACCACCCCCGCACCATCGGGAATGACTAACTCTGCTGACCGAATAACTTCTGCTAATTTAGGATCTTTTTCCCCTTGAATTGCCATTTCTGCATTCAAAGTAATAACATGGGTTCCTAACCCTTCTTGCCAACGTTGTAATAACCAATTAGTATAATTATTTGTTAAATGCACAGGTAAACCCAACACGGGAAAACCATTAAGAGCAGAATCAAAGGGAAAAATAGTTGAACTCATAAATAAATTTTAGAAACCTCACACACATTATTACCGAAAACGCGATCAAAGCCGGGGAATGTATTCCCCGTGGATATTTCTATTTTAATATATAATAGAAGAAGTTAAACATAAACTAAGATAAGATAGCAAGATTCACGGTCTTAAAATTAAAAAAGAGGCAGAAATTCTATTCTATCTTGATACTCATCCTCAAATGACCCTTCGGCGATTAAAATTAACTGATCAATATTTTCACCAATACTTAACTTGGGACTCAGGATAAAAATTCCAGGGATATGACGACTTAAAGCAATATGATCTGCTAAATGAACTGGCATCGACTTGCGGTTATTCGTTACTAAAATACATTGATGTTCTTCACACCAACATAAAATTTCAGGATCTAAAGTTCCTTTGGGTGGAGCAGTCACCTCCCCGACGGCTATCACGAATAAATCTGGCTGAAAACGGCGGAGTTGATGAGTATAAATTGGATCGATATTTTCATCAATAAGATACTTGAGCATGATCCTTTGAATTTGCCAATTTTTGTGCCTTCAATTGTCGCAGTTTCTCTACAATTGGGCGAGGATGACGTTGTTGTTCTGCTCGCATTCTGTCGCCCCATTCT
>DATNRE010000039.1:0-2026 GCA_036703685.1 Candidatus Obscuribacterales bacterium | reverse complement strand
GTAAATATTTTAGCCTGCACTGAGCTAGGTCGAAGTGTCGCCGGAGGGCTTTCGGAGACTTCAAACGGACGTGGAGGCAGACGTAAGACTACCGCCAAGGTAGCTGTAGCCCGCGAAGCGTCAACCCATCCAGTATTTGAGCAGCTATCAATTTTTGATCTGCTTAAATAGATGGAATCCCCGTGCGTTCACGCCGGGGCGGATGTCAAAGCTTCTCAAGCCCCAGTTTTCCCAAGGAAATAAGAATCGGCATAGACAGTTGAGTTTTGGCTGATGCTTCAGGAATTCCCATGCCATTTCTAACCAACGTTAGAAACTCTCGAACTTTGAAAACAACCGGATCTGTGGCAGGGGTATAACCTTTTTGAATAGCAATCTTTAAACCTTGTTCAATATCTTGGAGTGTAGCAACACGATGACGATCTACAAATACTGTCGATTCCTGCCCTAGTGTACTCGTAGTCATCGCAATTCCATTACTGGTTGGCTGTCCTGAATGGGGAATAATATTAAACAAATAGAGGCGTTCAATACCTTGACTAGAGCGAGTTTTAACGACAAGATTAGTAATAGAAGTAGTAGTTGCCCCTGGAAAATTTAAGGGTTGAATGGGTTGAACTAATACCATCCGAGCTTGATTACTTTTTAATTCTATATCAGTATTAAAAACTGCTTTAGAAGGGTCAGCTAATCGAATATAAGTAACAATTTCATCCGTTTGGCTAAAGTCAATCACGCTAAAGCGACCTGGCCAGACTGGGAGATTGGTGGTTGTACGAGTTGCCGTATCCCGACTCATCGGTTGTAAAGCTGGATTTTGAGCAGAACTTTGGGAAGATAAACTGGTGATCAGAATTGTTGAGAGAACAGGAGAAAGTAGAATTAGACCCATCTTTTGAAGAAGTTTTTTCATGATGCAATAACCTCGAATTAAATTCAGTGATTAATTGACCGTAATAAAAGCATTAACAAAAATTGAAACTTCCGTCCCTTCGGGTACAATTGCCACATTACCTCGCTTCATTAGTTCTTCTAAAGTTTGATCTGAGCGTTCGCGTAAACGTTGAGCCGTAGGTGTAAAGAAACCTTCCAAAGCGGCGGCTAAAATATTAGGTTGAGCGCGTCCGGTAAGAGTTTCCACACTGCTACTTCCCAATAGCCCACTGTGTTGACTTAATGTGCGTTGAGTGGGTTGATTAATAATTTGTCCAACCCGTCCTAAACTACTTAATACACCGACTAAAATATCGGTTTTAGCAATTGCAGAACCCCGATCAAATAATCCTTGAGCAATCAACGGTTTGTTATTGGAACCTCGAATCAGTAAACTTTCTTCAGGGATAGGCATCTGCTGAATATTTCCTGTAGAATCGGGATAAACAATTGCGACAGCACTTTGAGAAACCAAGCGATTACCAGGCGTAACATTATCAACTTCGGTAATTAAAATAGTTCCTGTGGGTAAAGCGATCGCCCCATCACTAGCTAACAAATTCTCAGTTAATTCTACTGCAAATCTTCCCGCCGTTGGGCTTTGGTTGGTTTCATCCCAAATCATCGGCACAATCACTTTTCCCTTAACAGATGAACCAATTGCAATCTGTTTAGGAGAAGTATAGTCAGTTCCTTTCTCGTCAAGCGTTGTGCGGTTAAGAATACCAATTTCTCCGGCACTCATTTCATCAACCCTTGAAGCAGAAGTTAGATATTCTGGGCTAGGATTACCAATAACAACCGTTTTGATTTCTTGATGTTGTTCAGATTGTTTGGGAGAAGGGATGGTGGGTGAACTAATCTGCATAAATTGTTCAGTTTGAGGAATAGATGTTGGCGCTGCTACGGCCGTTGTCATCCCAAAAGGCGGAGGTGTAATAGAATTGCGAGCGATAGCTGGATAGTCTGTAACATCGGCTTGGCTTTGTCCTAAAGACGCTAACTCCGCCCAGCGTTGATAGGGGTCAACTTCTTCTAATGGGGGATTTGAAGGTCGAGACGCTACGGTCGGTGCAGGACGAGGGGCGGGTAC
>DATNRE010000038.1:0-3772 GCA_036703685.1 Candidatus Obscuribacterales bacterium | reverse complement strand
CATGTGAAATTGTGGGATATTGCCACGGGGGAATGTGTGAAAAACCTGGAGGGTCATAATTACCCCGTTTGGTCGGTTCATAGCGATCGCCAAGGCCATTTTTTAGCCAGTGGAAGTCATGATCAAGGGATTAAGGTTTGGGATTTACACACCAATGAATGTTTAAAAACCCTACGGGCTGATAAGCCATACAATGGCTTAAATATTACGGGTGTGACCGGAATCACAACAGCACAAAAAGTTACACTTAAAGCCCTAGGGGCTATTGATCTTAACCGAGATCAAGGTTCCTAAGAAATAGCTTTACTGAATCTTTACAATTTACTCTTGATTTTTGCTAAATCTTGATAGAAGTTGTAATGATTTATCAATAGAATATATGTATTCATACGGAAGCCACACTCTGCCTCAAGTTTTCAGTCATCCTTGGTTGATTCTTATTGAAATTTCTGCTGTTATTACACAGGAAGTGGGTTAAAGATAGCTGGACGTTCTACTCGCCCTGATTCGAGTAGAACCATAGTCAAAAGACAGATGGGAGGGAACATCCCAATCTGAATCACTCTACTATCAAGACGGGGAGGAAAACGGACTCAAGGAGGTTAAACTAATGTCGGGTGTCAGTGTGGGGTTTTAATCGTTTTCTCGTTGGTTTTCATCCATCCCTAGAAAAAGAGGGGTTATACCGTGAATAGTTCGGGGTTCAGCCAGTATTACCATTCGTCAGATGAGCAAGTCGTTTATGCTCATCTACAATGCTGTGTTGATATTGAAAGCCCTCGAAAACTGATTCAGCGTTTCTTTAATCTGTTTATCCAAGGGGGGGAATACCCGGATTTAGCAGTTAATTTGGCCGTCGGTCGGATTGTTGATTCCGATTTAGCCAATATAGAATTTCACTATGTTCTGAACCGCAGTTGCTATATTTTAATTAACCGATGGCGCAAACAGCCCCGGGATCAGTGGGCGATTCCTGAGTTAATTCATAGTTTTGAGCAAACACCCTCGGGTTTACCTTCCTGTTGGACGGCGAAACGCCTGCGTTCGTTAGTTAAACAATTTACTCAAACCGAACAATATAAAGCTCTCCGGCGTTTGAGTAAGGTTTTTGAAGAAAAAATTAAAGCCGAAGAAAATAAAAAGAGTGATAATGTCGAAGGTTTAATTAGTCGTTATCCCTATTTATATGATCATTGTTTTTTAACTGATGATAGTCCCGATGAACAACGCCAGGAAATTCGGGAGATGCGGATGCAAGCCCAAGAAACTTTTGAACAGGATTTATCTCAATATCTCACCTTTAAAAATACTCCTCGGGAACAACGATTAATCTTACCAACTGTCGAAAATCCTACCCTATTAACGGACAAAAAGTTGAATTTTGCCGTCAAACATTTCACGGGGAAAGTTGACGGTTATCACACCTACGATGATTTAGCCAAAATTTTTGTAACCCAAAGTCAAAACACGCGCACCTATCGCACGTTTAAAGAAGAATTTTATGAATATTTAACGGATGCAGTTGATACTAAATATGCAAAAAACCACTTTAATAACCGTCTTTATCGGGAACTACAAGGGACTCTTACACATAACGATAGTCAAAAAGTGAATGAGACTTTAATGGCGGGAACCTGTCGCAAGTTATTAAATTTCCTCGTCGTAGAAAGTCCCCAACAACCCCATCACTTTGTGTTTTTAGATTTAAGTAGTAACTTGGGTGTGACTCGTTCGATTGGGTTACTCTTAAAAATTGTTTTAATTTGTCGGAAGGTTAAATCCGATCTGGAAAAACGATTCTCGATTCTATTTAACCATTATGCCACTTTTCCCCGAGATAGAGTATTCTGGCTAGTTGAATCGTTAGAAAATCTCAATATTGCTTTTGGTCTTAACTGGGGAAAGTTGAAAGTATAGCAACACCGGAATAGGTAATAGGTAATAGGTAATAGGGAATAGGTAATAGGTAATAGGTAATAGGTAATAGGTAATAGGTAATAGGTAATAGGTAATAGGTAATAGGTAATAGGTAATAGGTAATAGGTAATAGGTAATAGGTAATAGGGAATAGTCACCTGATTAAATATTTGTAGCAAACATTAAAGGATGGAATATATAGCAGTCGCCACATCTATTAGGACATTCTTGAAAGCTAAAAGCTGCTCACAGTAAGTATTTACCTATTGCCCATTGCCTATTCCCTATTGCCTCTTGCTATAACTATCCCCAATTCATAATTCCCTAATGACTCGGTTTTTCCTCAACCCGACTCAACATTGCTTCTTGAAGATGGTCGTCATGGAGGCGATCTTGAACTAATAACTCTCGCGCTTGTTCGTGGGTTTGTTCCATCGCCTGCTCTTCTTCGGCGACTCGGTTGAGCATATTTTCTTGTAGGTGTTCTTGGTGTTGGCGATCCTGTACCAAGAGTTCCCGGGCTTTGTCTTGTAGATTCATATTTATCTCCTATGATTGGCCTATCTAAAATTTTTACATATTTTTAGTAAAATGTATCCTAAGTAACAGAAATTTTTATAAACTTAGCATTTCTCAGTATTTGAGTTCGGGGTTTGTCCCCAGCTATAACTGGCGATCGCCATTTCGTCAGAATCCCAAAAAATTTTATTTTGTCTATTGAGAATTATTTGCACTTGAGCTATCCTGGTTAATATAGGTTCACCGATCAAAGTCTAGGGCTTGATCCGTGGGCTGGTTTGTCCCCGTGATTAAAAATAGAGTTCAATCATGTCAACCCATTCATTAAATATGGAATTCAATCTCACTGGAACGATCCAAAATGTTGGGATTAAAGATGGAAAACCTAAAGCAATTACCCTGATGACTTCTTTGGGATTATTATGGATTAAAATTTCCAAACAAGCCAGAATTATCGGGATTTCTGATTTAGCCCCGGGTTATCAAGTTAAGGTTACGGGTCAGAAAAAACAAGATTTTAAAACCGGAAAAATCAAGTTAAAAGCGACGCGGGTGCTTTCAAATCCAGAACCAATATCGACTCTAACCCGATCATCTTCAATCAATGAAAAAACTGATCAAGATGATCAAATCTCCTCAGAGTTTATGGTTTTTGAACCTCCACAACTATCTCCGGTTAGACCCGCAAAAATCCTAATTTGTCAAAAATCCGATTGTCGAAAACGTGGAAGCGATCAGGTTTGTACGTTCTTACAACAAGAGTTAACCCAACGGGGATTAGAAGATCAGGTGACGATTCAAAAAACAGGATGTCTGAAAAAATGTAAGTCTGGCCCTAATATTGTGATGTTACCGGATAAGACCCATTATAATAAAGTTGAAATTCACAAAATTCCCGAATTAGTTGAGCAACATTTTTAAAATAATTCAGGAAAGGGGAGAGCAAAGAAACGTTAATTTTGCTTGTTCTTCTCCTATAATTGGGAAATTAACCCATTATTCAAAAGTAGAATAGGAGATAACAATGCCAGCAGAAATTAAGATGAAACTTTCAGCAATCAAGTTTCTGCCTCTGTCCCAGGGAGTTAACCAGTCTAATTCTAGGGAACGACGTGGAGAAGAACGGGAGTATCTTCAGGGTATCTTTGCCGGGTCAGATGAAGATGCAAAGGGAATTGCGAGAGTTTGGTTTTGTTTGGATCAAGAACTTAAAGTAGCATGGAAGCTTGCTCAAGAAGGCATGGGTGTTCTCGTTGTTGGCGATGAAAAGGAGATTGACTCTGGCAAGAAAACTATTGGTTTAGAAAATGCGCGAATTGCTCGTTATGATGGGGAT
>DATNRE010000037.1:0-18629 GCA_036703685.1 Candidatus Obscuribacterales bacterium | reverse complement strand
CGGGAATTGGAATCAATTCCGAACAATTAGAAAATATTTTTCTACCCTTTGAACAAGTGGCAGAAATGTCCTACCGTTCCGAGGGAACCGGGTTAGGATTAGCGATTACCCAACGATTAATTAAACACCTAGGAGGAAATTTATCCGTAGAAAGTCACCCGGGAAAAGGTAGCCGTTTTTGGTTTGAATTAAATGTACCGATTTCCACAGAAATACAAACGCCATCTGAAGCTAATTCTTTATATTCAATTGTAGGATTTAGAGGAGATAAACGCAAAATTTTAGTCGTAGATGATAAACGAGAAAATCGCTTAGTATTGGTGGATTTACTACAACCTTTGGGATTTGAAGTTATGGAGGCAAGTAATGGTCAGGAGGGTTTATATCAACTGGAAAACACTCAATTTGATTTAGTGATTGTAGATTTAGTGATGCCGATTATGGATGGTTTTGAAATGACTAGACACATTCGTTTTTCACCGGAATTTCATGATATTCCTGTAATTGCAACTTCCGCTTCTGTTTATCAATGGGATAGGGAACAAAGTCAAAATGCTGGCTGTGATGATTTTCTTTCTAAACCTTTAGAAATAGAAGAATTATTTATGAAACTAAAAAGTTGGTTAAAATTAGAATGGGAATATGATGATCCTCCCCATTATTTGTCCCAGACTCCACCAGAAAATAACGTTGATTTAGTGATTCCCAGTCCTGAGATTTTATCAGATTTAATGAAATTAGCTAAACGAGGAAGGATTTTAGAACTGGAAGCAGAAGTAAATAAACTTAAACAGATTAATCCTGATTTGAGTTTATTTACTGATCAAATTAAATCTCTAACCCAGGATTTTAAGTTAACACAAATTAAGGAGTTTTTGAACCAATGTACAATCAACTAATTTTAATTGTTGATGATAATGCGACTAATTTAAAAGTTCTGTCCCAAACTTTAACCAGTGCTGGGTTTGAGTTGGCGGTAGCCACCAATGGAGAAGAAGCCTTAGAACAAGTCTTAGAGGAATTACCGGAACTGATTTTACTCGATGTCAAAATGCCTAAAATTGATGGATTTGAGACTTGTATTCGTCTAAAAGCTAATCCTAAAACTAAGGATATTCCGGTTATTTTTATGACGGCTTTATCAGAAACTATTGATAAAGTCAAGGGTCTTTCTTTGGGAGCAGTTGATTATATTACAAAACCCTTTGATGAACAGGATGTGTTAGCTAGAGTGCGAGTCCATTTACGCTTAAGAGCGGCACAAAAACAAATTATTTCTCAACAAAAATTAGCCTGTTTAGGAACCATTACTGCTGGAGTTGCTCACGAACTGAGAAATCCTTTAAATTTTGTGATTAATTATGCCCAATCTTCCCTTGATAACTTAAATCAATTATTAGTTACTATTCAAAAAAAATCAACTTTAGATTCCCCCGAAATTGTAACTCAATTGCAGGAGATAATTACCGATGCCGAGGATATTTATACCCACGGACAAAGGGCTAGTCAAATTATTCAAAGTATGATGCAGTTAGCTCGTTCTGAACCCGGGGAATATCAATGTATTAATCTCAATGATCTTTTACATCAAGCGATTAAACTCGCCTATCATAGTTTTCGAGTTAAATATCCACAGTTTGTGATTAATATTGACACACAATTTGATCCTGACCTTGAGGTGATGGAATTAATTATATCTGATTTGCACAGAGCTTTTATTAATATTATTGATAATAGTTGTTATGCCCTTTATTTAAAAATGCAAGAAAACATAAACCCAGAAGAAAACTTTTATCCGACTTTGTGCTTAACTACAAAAAATCAAGATTCTGAGATTGAAATTAAAATTCATGATAACGGCATGGGAATTCAACCGGAACTCATCGATAATATTTTTACTCCATTTTTTACCACAAAACCCCCGGGACAAGGCATTGGACTCGGCCTCTCTTTAACCCATGATATTATTGTTTTACAGCATGGAGGAACCCTACAAGTTGAAACAGAATGGAAACAATATACTGAGCTTATTATAAGATTGCCTAAAAACCAAAAACAAAATTAATAAAATCCTATTTTTTCTTGAGAAATACAGAGAATTAAATTATACTCAATATCAAACTCTTAAAATGTCAAAAAATTGTACTTTGTTTCCTTTTTCATAACAAATAGCAAACCTAAATCCCATGACCTATTTCTCCGCCCAATCTCTGTCTTACCCCAAACAACTTAAACTATATTTGGATTCTGTTGCTATGCCTTTGACCCCTGCTTGTATTTTAGTTGTTGATGATGAAATAGAGTTACAACGATTAATTGAAAGACGATTAAAACCTCAGATTGAAACCGGAGAATTTCAGTTTTTATTTGCTAGTAATGGTATAGATGCTTTAGATATTTTACGTTCAAATCCTCATATTTCTGTCATTTTAACCGACCTAAATATGCCGGGAATGGATGGCTGGGCATTGCTGGAACAACTGCCTAAAATTGATCCGCTACTGAAAGCCGTTGTTGTTTCTGCCTATGGCGATATTCAAAATATTAGAACCGCCATGAACCGAGGGGCTTTTGATTTTTTAACAAAACCTATTAATTTTCAAGATTTAATTGTTACAATCCGAAAAACCATAGATATTGTGACTAATAGTCGCTTCCAAAAACAACAACTTAAAGTTGCTGTTGAGAATTTACAATATCTAGCTCTTTATGATAAACTTACCGGACTTCCAAATCAAAATCATGTGTTAGAATGTATTCGATCTGCGGTTGATCATCAATTAGATTTTGCCCTATTTTATTTAGCATTAGATCGATTTAAAGCCATTCGATATGGTTATGGAAAAACCTTGGCTGAAAAGTTTTTAATTCAAGAAGTTGAACGGATCAAAAGCTGTTTGCAACCCTGCGATATTTTAGCTAGAATTTGGAAGGATGAATTTGTCCTATTTTTACCGAATATAAAATCAGAAATTGTTGCTTTAGAAAAAGCTAGTAAACTCCATCAAGCCTTTAAACTATTTCTGCCAGAACGCCGAATTACCGCATCGGGAAATACCAGTATTGGCATTGCCTTATCGAGTTTATTATATGAACAAGCGGAGGATTTTTTAAGGGCGGCAGATACCGCGATGCACTATGCTAGAATGCAGAGTCATAAAAATTGTACGGTATTTTTTAATCCAGAAATGCAAGTGGCTGTTTTGAATCGATTACAGTTAGAATCTGATTTAGAAATAGGGCTAGAAAATCAAGAATTTCAAGTTTATTATCAACCTATTTATAACTTAAAAAATCAAAGTTTAGTCGGTTTTGAAGCCTTAGTTCGTTGGCAACATCCCAGTCGAGGATTAATTCCGCCCTCTGATTTTATTGCTCTGGCAGAAGAAACCGGACTTATTATTCCTTTGGGAGAATGGGTACTTCGAGAATCCTGTCGTCAATTTAGTTGTTGGAAAAACCAATTCCCTGAGCAATTTCCCCTCAGTTTGAGCGTTAATTTATCGGGTTTACAAATCTTGAAATCTGATTTTAGTGGTTTAATTGATGATATTATTGAATCTAATATTTTAGAGGGATTCAGTTTGAAACTAGAAATTACTGAAAGTATTTTAATGGAAAACCCCGAAGCGGTTACTCAATACATGAATCAATTCAAGAGTCGCAAGATTCAATTAGTGATTGATGATTTTGGGACGGGTTATTCTTGTTTGTCTTATTTACAATCTTTGCCTTTAGATACTTTGAAAATTGATCGTTCATTTATTATGAATCTTAATTCTAATCCCAAAAGCTTAGATATCATTAAAACCTTGATTACCTTAGCCCACAGTTTGAATTTAGATGTGGTTGCCGAAGGGGTAGAAACTGAACAACAAATTAATACTTTAAATAATTTGGGCTGTGAATATGGACAGGGGTATTATTTTTCCCCCGCAATTAATGTTGATAAGGTAACTCAGTTATTCCAGAATAATAGTTGATTTAATTAGATTTTGCTGTTTTTAATTTAAAATAAAAATCACAGGTTTAATGATTTTATGGGACAGGGTTTATTTGTGGGATTAATTACACTCGATTTGATCTATTCTGTTAGTCAATATCCCCAGGAAAATCAAAAAATAGTCGCTTCTGATTATACTGTTGCAGCCGGAGGGCCAGCAACAAATGCTGCTGTTGCCTTTAATTGTTTAGGAAATCAATCTATACTATTAGGGGGATTAGGTATCCATCCCTTAACACAACTGATTAGAACAGATTTACAGAAATATTCTGTTAATATAGCTGACTTAGACTCAACTCGTTTAGAGTCGCCTCCCGTTTCATCTATTATTGTGAATAATACCACTGGCGATCGCACAGTTATCTCAATTAATGCTACCAAATCTCAAATTTTAAACCCCTTAAATTTATCGCAATATTTAGACAATACTGATATTATTTTAATTGACGGTCATCAAATTTCGATCAGTAAAGGTTTAATTCAACAGGCAAAAATTAAACAAATTCCTATAATTTTAGATGGCGGAAGTTGGAAACCGGGCTTAGAAACCCTTTTACCTGATATTAACTATGCTATTTGTTCTAATAATTTTTATCCCCCCTATTGTCAAACCTCTGAAGATGTTTTTGCTTATCTTCAGGGGATGAATATTCCTAATATTGCCATTACCCAAGGAGAAAAACCGATCCAATATGTTAGTCTAAAAGCAGGAAGTGGGAGTATTCCTATTCCTCGTATTCAAGCGGTTGATACTTTAGGTGCAGGAGATATTTTTCATGGGGCATTTTGCCACTTTATCCTATCTGAAAACTTCCCCACTGCCTTAGCTAAGTCTGCCCAAATTGCGACTCAATCTTGCCTACATTTTGGCACTAGAAAATGGATTAAATTCTTAAATAATTAATAATTCTTGTAGACAATTGCCAACAATTAGGATATAACAGTCATCAGTCATCAGTCATCAGTTAACAGTTAAAAGTCATTAGTTAACAGTTCATTACCCATTACCCATTACCCATTACCCATTACCCATTACCCATTACCCATTACCCATTACCTTAAATTAATATGACAGATATTCAACCCTTAAAAATCACCCTTCCGCCTCTACAAATAACCTTAAGTGATGGACAACAAGTGAGTTTACAATGGCTTCCTCAATCCCCCCTGAGTGAGTCTTTACAACCTGCTCACCCCCCGGAACTTCCCCAAGTTTCTCAACTTCCTGATGGTTGGAAAAAATGGGTAGCTGCTAATAAGTTTCTGAATCAATCCGACGAGGTTTTAATTGAATGTATGGTTAAAAATGGGATTGATGTTAAGTTAGCGGTGGAGGAAGTAACAAACCTCGCCAACCAACCCTATTTTCAAGCCGCCCAAGAGGTTTTGCAAAAGCTAGAAAAACTAGAATCTATTTTACAAATTAAAAACCAATTAGCCACTTTAGGATCTAATTATAATTCTATTCCTCGGGTTCCGTTTTTATCCAAAGATGAATTTTTAGATCAATATTATTCCCAAAATAAACCCGTGATTTTAACAGATATTATGAAAAATTGGGGAGCAATGGAGCGATGGACACCGGAATATTTAAAAGCAAACTATGGAAATGTGGGTATTCAAGTCCAGGGAAATCGCAACTCCGACCCGAATTATGAAATTAATTTAGAACAGCATCGAAAAACGATGTTATTTGAGGATTATATTGATTGGGTAGTGCGGGCGGGAGAAACTAATGATTATTATATGGTTGCCAATAATCATACCCTAAATCGAGAAGAAATGCAGGGTCTTTTTGAGGATATGGAGGTGTTTCCTGAATATTTAGACCCCGCCCATAAAACCGGAAGAACGTTTTTTTGGTTTGGTTCATCGGGAACAGTTACCCCGTTACATCATGACCCGGTTAATATCTTTTTAGCTCAAGTTTCAGGACGAAAACTGATTAAAATGATTTCCCCAGAACAGACTCCATTTCTCTATAATAATATTGGGGTATTTAGTCCTATTGACCCGGCAAATCCTGACTATAATCGTTATCCCTTATATCGTAATGTTCGCTCCATTGATGTCATCTTGCACCCGGGGGAAGTGATTTTTCTTCCCGTGGGATGGTGGCATTATGTCAAAGCATTAGAAATGAGTATTTCCGTTTCTTTTATTAATTTTATATTTCCCAATAATTATGATTGGAAAAACCCATCTTTTGGTCATTATTCCTAGTCCGAGTTAATCTAATTTTTTAATAGCCGTAAACCACTTAATGTGACTAATAATGTTGACACTTGATGTCCAATAATTCCCGTAGGCATATTAATTAAGCCGAAAAAATTAGAGATTAATAACAGTACAACAAACGAAAGGGCAAAAGCAATATTTTGTTGAATCACTCGATTAGCCCGACGCCCTAATTTAATCGCTTTTAAGATTTTTCCTAATTGATCGGTCATTAACACAATATCCGCCATTTCTAACGCCACATCATTTCCCGCCCCACCCATGGCTATTCCGACATCAGCTAATGCTAAAGCGGGAGCATCATTAATTCCATCTCCCACCATTGCCACCCCATGATAACGGTTCTTTAATTGTCGAATAATGGTTAATTTATCCTCGGGTAGTAGATTAGCATAAACCAGATCAATATTTAACTGTTTGGCTACACTATCGGCGGTTCGTTGATGATCTCCTGTTAACATTACCACCTGTTCAATCCCAAATTTTTTTAAGTTTTTAATCAGGGTTTTTGCCTCTAAACGTACCGTATCTTCCACGGCAATTAATCCCAAAGTTTGATAATTTTGCGCAACCCAAACGACGGTTTTACCATCGGTTTCTAAGTGATCACTAATTTCTACTAACTCAGGACTCACATAAATATTATGTTGATGAATCCACTCCAGTTTTCCCACAAAAATCTGATCTTGATTCACTTCTCCAATAATCCCTTCACCAATTTGAGTTGCCACATTCATCGCGGTAATTCTGGAGATATTTTTGCCTAGGGCAAATTGAGCAATTGCCTGTCCAATCGGATGTTCAGATAGTGATTCTACGGCTAAAGCTAATTGCAATAATTCAGTATCTAATATACCTGCCACCGGAATAATATCAACAATATTTAACTTCCCGGTTGTTAACGTTCCAGTTTTCTCAAATGCGATCGCATTAATTCGTCCAATTTTTTCTAATTGCGCCCCATTTTTAAATAAAATTCCATGTCTAGCCCCATTGGCTATTCCTGATAATAAGGTGGGCATAATTGAGACTAATAAAGCACAGGGAGAGGCAACTACTAAAAAAACCAAAGCCCGATAAATAGCGGTTTCCCAATTCCAACTCAGGAATAAAGGCGGTATAATTGCCAATCCTAGACCTGTCATAATAATAACTTTAGCATAACCCCGTTCAAATTTTTCCATGAATTGTTGAGAGGGAGGAGTATCGGTTTGAGCCTGTTCTACTAACTGAATTACCCGTTGAATTAAACTATTTTCTGGCGGTTGATGAACTTTTAATTCGATTACCCCATAGCCATTTAATGTTCCAGCAAATACTTCATCACCCATGGTTTTATCCACGGGAATTGACTCCCCGGTAATTGCAGATTGATTAATTGAACTATTTCCCGATACAATTATTCCATCCGTCGGAATTCTTTCCCCGGGTTGAACTAAAATAATATCTCCGATCTTTAATTGATGAATCGGAATTTTTTCTTCCTGTTGTTCCTTAATTACCCGAGCAATATCAGGGGTTAATTGCATTAATTTATTAATATTACGTTCTGTATTTTCCATGGCAATCCCTTCTAAGGCACTACTCAAAGCAAAAATTAAAATTAAGATTCCACCGTCTATAATCAGAAAATAATCTTGTTTCCAAATTCCTAAAATTGCCGTACCTAGCGCTGCTACAATCATTAATAAATCAACATCTAATTGTTTTTCTTTTACGAGAGTCGTTAACCCGTCTTTGGCACTCCCATAACCGCCGATAACATAAGCAACAGCTAAGACTAAAAATGCTAAACCCACCCAACCGATTTGTAAGCACACCCAACCCATCAAGACCAAAATAGCGCAAACTATCACCGCGATTGTTTCAGAATGGTGCTGAAAAAAGTCTCGCACAGAAATTAGGGAATTAGAACGTTGAGTCATTATCAGAGAATAAAAAATACTGTGTTTAGCATAAACCGTGACTAAGAATTTTGTACTTGAGATTTTGCCGGGGTTGAGTATTCACCCTGGGGGATGGGTTTTTAAACAACATCTGGGGTGACGACAACCTCCCAAAACCTGCGACTGTCAGTCTCGGGTCAAACCCTCTTGACAAAAGAATGAAAACGATTATCATTATTAATAAGCCCGGGCTATTTTTGTGCGACCTGTGCTGGAGAAACCCATGATTAAGTTGTCGGTGAGGAGATAAAAATGAGAGTGTCGGTTTACGCCCGAATGGTAATGCTGTTTTGGGGTATGAGTGTAATTAGTGGGTGTAACACCGTTTCTACACCTAATAATTTTGTTGAAAATAATTCTGCCGAAGCTCCACAAACAGCAACTGAAACTGCTGATAATGCTGTTGATATTACTGTTAGCATTATGCCCCAAAAATATTTTGTTGAAAAAATTGGAGGCAAAAATGTTAGAGTAAATGTTATGGTTCCTCCTGGGGTTGATTTACATAATTATGAACCCAAACCCCAACAATTACAATCCTTAAATAATGCGAAGGCTTATATCACCACGGGCATTGCTTTTGAAACGGCTTGGATGGATCGAATTAAAGCAGCAAATCAACAAATGTTAGTGATAGATTCAACTCAAGGAATAGAGAGAATTCCCATGATGGAACATCATCATCACGGTGAAACTCATCAAGCAGAAGAAACTTTAGATCCTCATATTTGGTTATCTCCTAAGTTAGTTAAAGTTCAAGCTCAAAATATTTATGATGGTTTAGTTAAAATCGACCCCAAACGCCAGGTAGAATATCAATCTAACTTAAATCAGTTTATCACAGAAATTGACCAACTTGATCAACAAATTAGCCAGAAATTAGCCCCGCTCAAAAACCGTAAATTCATCATTTTTCATCCCGCTTGGGGCTATTTTGCCAAGGATTATAACTTAGAACAGGAATCAATTGAAGTCGGAGGCCAGGAACCTAGTGCAGCCGAGTTAGCTAACTTAATTTCCCAAGCCAAACAAGAGAATATTAAGGTAATTTTTGCTCAACCCGAATTTAATCCCAGTTCTGCGGAAACCATAGCTAAAGAAATCGGTGGCAAAGTTATTTTTGTTAGTGATTTAGAAGCCAATTGGTCTGATAATTTGCTAGAAGTCTCGGACTTATTATCACAAACTTTAAACCCATAAATTAATTTAAAATTTTATTATGATGTTACTGCCAAAATTTAGATTAACTTCCGTGAAACATCCTCAAGAATTACCTGCAAAAAGTTATCAAAAATCCGAAGTCATTCGTTTAAAAGAAGTTTGGGCGGGTTATGAAGCCGAGGAACCCATTTTAGAAGGGATTAACTTAACAGTTAATGAATTAGATTTTATCGGATTAATTGGCCCAAATGGGGGTGGAAAAACCACCTTAATTAAGGTGCTTTTAGGACTGATAAAACCCTTAAAAGGGGATGTGAAAATTATGGGTCATGCTGTTACTCAAGGGCGACGTTATTTAGGTTATGTTCCTCAAATTTTAGAGTTTGATCGCAATTTTCCAGTACGGGTAGATGAAGTGGTACGCATGGGACGGTTAGGAAATCGTCATTTGTTTAAACCCTATACCCAAAAAGATGAAGAAATCGTAATTCAATCTTTAGAAAAAGTGGAAATGTTAGACTTAAAAAATCGTGCTATTGGTGAACTTTCAGGAGGACAAAGACAACGGGTTTTTATTGCTAGAGCTTTAGCCAGTGAACCCCAAATTTTACTCTTAGATGAACCCACGGCCAGCGTTGACCCCAAAATGTGCGCGAATATCTATGAATTATTGTTAAAATTAAATGAATATATCACAATTTTAATGATTACCCATGATATTAATACCATATCTTCCTATGTCAAAACCATTGGTTGTTTAAATCGACGTTTGCACTATCATGGAGAACAACAAATTACCCCAAAAATGTTAGAACAAACCTATGGAGGGGATAAGTAATGGGTAATGGGTAATGGGTAATTCTTTTATTTGCCTTGGCTATGGCAAAATTGCTTATAATTACTAAAAAATATTAATTATTCATTGCATCAGCTTCTCCTTGAGCTTGTTCTTGATTTCGACGATATAATGCAGCCCGATTTTGGGCGGTAGCATAGCGTTCAAAATCGGGAGAAACTGCTTCCATATAATCAGCCGCTTGCTGCCATTTCTGGGCTATTTCTAACCATTCTTGACGGGTATCGGCAAATTTTCCCTCGGCGGAGGCTTCTTCTGCTATTTTCACTCCGCGACTAAATTGTTGGGCTGAAGATAAAGTTTCCGGTGGTTTAGGAGATGATTCTATATCGGTTTGTGGCTTAGATTGTAGGGATTCTAATAATTGAAATTGTAACGCATTGTACAGAATAAATCCCATTAATATTAATACCACAGTAACCGCGATCACCCAAATTAAATTTTGTTGTAATTGACCGAACTTTGGCTGGTTAGATAAGGATTCAAGGGCTAAATTACTTTGATTTGAAATGCGAATTCTATTAAAAATATTAGGCTTTTTAAGAATAATTTCTTCAGACCATAATAGTTGATTTTCGGGATCTTGAGTAATATCCTCTAACCAGAGTAATTGTTTTTCTTGGCGGATGCGACCATAAATCCTAACTCGACGAATATTGTGCGGTGAAATTGATTCTAAAATCCCCCAAATTTTCTTAACAATGATTGATTTTTCTAAGGATTCCGCATTTTTTGCTTCACAAAGTAATTGCAAAACATCATTAATAAAAATAGCCCGATTAGTTACCCCTAAATCCGCCATTTGTTCGTTAAGGATTTGAATGATAGCTGCAATCCGGCCCCCGTGAGCTTGTTTATTCATATTTTGAACTCGATAATGCGGTTTTTCCCCTGAAAAATATAAAGGGGATTTAGCAGTTATCCCCCATCTATTTAATCATTTTTTATTTGGAAATAAAGTCTCCTAATTTACGAGTAATGGTTTCAATCAGTTGAGCTTTAGAAGTAGAGGGATTATCCATCTCATCTTCTAAGCGTTGAACCACATCTGGAGGCAGATTCAGTAAGTCTAATAATTGTTGATATGCGGCGGCTTCTTCGGGGTTAATTTTAGGTTCATCTGGAGTACGAGAACTGGAGTTAATCACTTCATATCCTAAGATGAGTACCAGTTCCCGTTCGGCTTGGGTTTCTAGTTTAGGAATTAACTCCTCTAAGGGAATATTTTGCATTAAATAATCCCTTAATTCCTGTTGAAGTTCCTGGTGTTGTTGTTCCTGTTTTGCAAACACACGGCTCAACTGATCTAGCATCACATTAACTTCTTCAGTGGCTAATTCTCCATCTGACCAAGCCATCGATGCTACAACCCGTAAAAGATTCATTTGACGGGGTGTAATTGAAGGAGGCGGCGGGACTTCCATGAACCAAACCTGTGAATATTGCTCCCTGATTATCTCATAGAGTAGGGAACAGGGAACAGGTAATGGGTAATGGGTAATGGAGAATAAAAGATTTTATTACCTTTGTGGGAGGGCTATAAATTGTGATAGGGACAGCCTAACCAACCTTCAAAGTTTCGTTTTTGTTGGGGGGTGGGTTGGGCTACAGAAACAATTTTGTAATGATTAGGACGGGGAGCGGTTAAGGTAACTTGACAAGTTCGCAATAAATCTTGATGAAAAAATGTTAATTCTATTCTATCCCCAGGTTGGTAATCTTTTAAACGTTCATGGAATTGGTCGGAGGTGACTTTAAATCCATTTAAGGCTAAAAGTTCATCATTAATATCTAATCCGGCGGTTTCTGCGGGACTATTGGCTTCTACAAATTTGATCATTTCTCTGCCTTTTTCTGATGCAATTTTGCAGCCTAAATAGGGGGTTTCATCGGTGGTTTCTGCAATTAATTGTAAACCAAAAGGTTCTAAATATTCATTATAGGGAAGTTCGGTAATTCCATACAAATAGTGTTGGAAAAAGTCTTGTAAAGAGGTTTCAGCAACGGACTCTATAATCTGTTCCAATTGTTCGGGAGTAAAGCCAATTTCCGGTTGACCAAAGGTTTCCCACATTTGACGCATCACATCATCGAGCGATCGCCGATTTCCCTGTTTTTCTCGAATTAATAAATCTAGTAAAAATGAAACTAATTCTCCTTTTAAATAATAGGAAATTTGGTTATTATCACTATGGGATTCTCGGCGATAAAGTTTAATCCAAGTATCCCAACTGGATTCACTTAAAGGTTGAACTAACCGCCCGTGAGTGGTTTGTAGACGAGTAATATCTTTAGAAATAGCATTAAAAAAGCCCTTAACATCAAAAATGCCCGCCCGATAGGGAATAACCATATCATAATAGCTAGTTGTTCCCTCGGAAAACCACAGGGAGGGAGTATAGTTTTCCTGTTCATAATCAAACACTTCCAAGGCTTTTGGACGAATGCGTTTAACGTTCCATAAATGGAAAAATTCATGGGCGACTAACTGCATAAACCGATTATATTTATCGGGGCTACGGAAGCCAAACCGAGAATAAATTAAAGAGCAAGACTCTTTATGTTCTAAACCACCAAAACCATGATTAGAAAGATGTAATAAAAACAAATAGCGTTTGTAGGGAAGTCCCCCGAATAATTCCGATTCTACGGCGATGACTTTTTGGAAATCCGTAATTAACCTTTCTGGATTAAGATTTCCCTCTCCCCAAATTGCTAATTGATGGGATTTTCCCTCAACTTCAAATTCATATAAATGATGGGTTCCGATTTCAAAGGGACTATCAACTAAGGTATCAAAATCAGGAGCATAAAACGTATTAGGTTGATGGGAAATAGGGGATAAAGTGGTGCTAACCTTCCAATTTTTAGGAGGTTCTATGGTAACTTGAAAAGGTTGTTGTTCATATCCTGGGATATATAAAAATAAAGCCGCCCCATTAAAATAACCGTGAGAACTATCTAAATGATTGGTTCTTACACTTAATTCATTGGCAAAAATTTGATAATAAACGGTAATTTCTGTGGCGGAATTTGTTTGAATTTGCCAATGATTTTTACTGATTTTTTGCCAGTTTAAAGGGTTTCCATCCTGGTCACGAACAGCAAAATCCTGTAAATGTCGGGAATATTCCCGCACTAAATACGAGCCCGGAGTCCAAACGGGCATTTTTAAATCTAATACGGAGAATGAAATAATATCTTTTTGAAGGCGTAAGGTGACTTCAAATAAATGGGATTCGGGTTTGGGGAGGGCTACCCAATACTGTAAGTTAGGAATAATTATAGCTTGATGATTAGGCAGGGTTTGAATCGCTTCAGTCATGATTTTTATATAGCGCTAGGGAACAGGGAACAGGGAACAGGGAACAGGGAACAGGGAATAGGGAATAGGGAATAGGGAATAGGGAATAGGGAATGAGTTTGCACAGATTTAGAAGTGTCCTAACTGTAATGCGTAGTGCTATGGCTAAAAAAAATTGTTAATAAACAATAATTTCCCCCCCGTAAACTGAATGTACTGTTAAACAGAAGGGAAAATTAACAACGCTGAATTTTAGCGTTAAACCTTTGGGCTTTATTGGCTAGAAAGATGGTTTAAATGTTTGAGATTGAGTAAGTGAATGACTTGTCGTTCTTCATCAATATTCATCCAACCTTTACTCATAATTTTATCCATAATTTTAGTTGTTTCTTCCAAGGAAATATCCGTAACATCCGCTAAATCTTGGAAAGGAATATTAAAAATATCCGCCCCTTTTTCTGTTGGCTGACCGTAATTTTCAGCTAATTCTACCAGGGTATTGGCAAGTTTGACCGCCGGAGGTCGGTGACGAATTTGATACCGTTGGTTAGTTTGACGCAAACGACGCACCATCAACTGCAACATTCTATGGTGAAGTTGGGGATCTTTAAACAGCGTCTGGATAAAGCGTTGGGCTGAAACACTAATTAATCGCACTGAGGATAGGGCGATCACATCATTGGCTCGGGGAGATTCATCTAAAATCGCCATTTCCCCGAAGAAATCACCTCGCCCCAAAATGGCTAATGTGACAACTTCATCCCCGGATAAGCGTCGGACTTTCACCCATCCAGAAACGACAAAATAGACTGCATTCCCCCAAGCATCCTCCATGACCACCGCCCTATCAGCCGGATATTCATGTTTGACCGCAACGGATAGCAGCCATTCTAATGTTTCAGGATTGGCCCCTTTGAATAGTGGAAAAAGCTCGCTAAAAGCTTCAGTTTGCATGAGAATTTGCTACGTTTTTTAAGTAGTAGATTACCGATCCACTATAATGAATATTACTAAGATACCCTATAAATTGATCGAGTTGCAAATAGAAAAACGGGTTAACCCCTATAAATTTAGGTTAACCCGCAAGTTTGGGAACGCTTAGACCCACTATTTTTGGACAACCAATTTTACGTTGGCGTTTTGCAGACCGCGCTGTTTGACATCAGCTAAGGTCTTGTTAACGGCGTATTTTTGGTTAATAGAGTTGATCAGTTCCGTTTGGTTGTGTTTTTTAGCCACACCCCACAGATCAGCAATTAAATCAAAAGTACCATCGCTGTTGCGAGACCAACCGAGGTCATATTCGCCTTCAAGGACTGCAACCAAGTCGGCACGAACCCGTTGGCCATTATAGCCACGGACATCAGCATTAGTTTTAGTGCTAATACCAAGATCACTCAGAGAAGCTTTCAGGATTTCGGAATCGGCGATTTTAGTACGCAGTGTGCTAAAGTGAGACATTTCGGTATCCTCCGTGAACTGAAAACGAAACAACAACGGTTTGGTTAGAATCAGTGCCGTCTTTATAAGGGGACGGCTTTTTTTGTTTTTGGGAACTGCTAGTCAGTTTTGGGGACTAGCCTTAACTCCTATTTGGACTAGGAGTAAGCCTTTAGAACTCCATGCGCTGATATTCAGCGACGGAGGACGCAGCCGGACGCGCACGCTGTCTTGCCCAATCTCGTAGTGCGGTGACCTGTTCGTTCATGGTCTTGGACAAGGGCAAGGTGGACTTAATCGCGGCAATGATATCAAGCTGCGTAAACTCGCGGTCTTGAGCAAAGGCTTCGTACATCGAAGCGATTACGGCCTGCTCAATTTCTGCTCCAGAAAAGCCTTCGGAAACCTTAGACAGTTGTTCTATGTCGAAGCGTTCGATTTCCCGGCGACGTTTGGACAGATGAATTTTAAAAATATCTTGGCGTTCTTCTTGGGTGGGTAGATCCACAAAGAAGATCTCATCAAAGCGACCTTTTCTCAGGAATTCCCCCGGCAGGCGTTCGACGCGGTTGGCTGTTGCCATGACAAATACGGGAGAGCTTTTTTCCTGCATCCAGGTCAGGAATGAACCAAAGATCCGACTTGAGGTTCCCCCATCAGAATCTGCTGATCCGCCACTACCCGCAAAGGATTTATCTAATTCATCGATAAATAAAATCACGGGGGAGATTGATTCAGCCGTCTTTAAGGCGTTTCTCAGGTTGGCTTCGGAACGGCCCACCATGGAACCGTCATAGACCCGACCCATATCTAACCGGAGTAGGGGTAATCCCCATAACCGAGAGGTGGTTTTAGCAATCAGGGACTTTCCGCATCCGGGTATCCCTAAAATTAACATCCCCTTGGGTTGGGGTAGACCGTATTCCCGAGCTCTTTCGGTGAAGGCGTTGGAACGTTGGTGCAACCAGCGTTTCAGTTCTTCTAAACCGCCTACGGAATCAATGGTTTCATCGACATCAATGTATTCTAAGATGCCATTGCGTCGAATCAGTTGTTTCTTTTCGGTGAGAACAACACCCACTTCTTCTTCTGTCAGGCGTCCGGCGGTGACTTGGGCTTTGCGGTAGACTTTTTCCGCCTCATCCTGGGTTAAACCTAGGGCGGCTTTGAGCAGTTTTTCTCGTCCTTCGGTGGTTAAACGTCGAGACCGGGCTTGCTCCAGTTGGGAGGTTAAGACTTGATTCAGTTCCTTCATATCGGGCAGAGCGAAGTCCAGAACCACAACTTCTTTCTCTAGCTCGATAGGAATAGATTGGATCGGCGACATTAAGATGATGGTCTTATTGGTGCCTTTGAAACTGGCGATCGCATCCCGCAAACACCGGGTCACTTCAGGGGAATCCTTGAAGGGATGCAAGTCTTTAAATATATAAATACTTCCGCTTACGTTAGGCTCCTTGTGCCGAATCGCCCAATCGATCGCCGCCTGGGGAGAGACTGTATTAGATTGAACCGCCGTTCTCGTCTGATCGTATTTGACTAAACCGCGAGTGACTGTCCACACATAAACCTCTCTCTGGCGCTTGGCTTGTGCGATTTTGGCTATAGCCTGCTCAGACCGCTCTTCCTCAGAGGTAACGAGGTAGATCAGAGGATATCGGGCTTCAATTAAGATACTGAGTTCTTCTTGCATAGTCCTCGATCCAATAGAGACGGTGTAACGTTTACAGAATCTGCTACTCCTAACCTAAGATGCAGCCAGGGATTTAGCAGGGAACCAGTTTTTCCTCTCCTGATTGGGCTGTGGTAGATTCTACTTCTCTCACGGCCCCCACGGGAAGTTCGTCATCGGATAGGATACTGGGTTGCTCTCTTAATGAGGCTAATTCCCCTTCCTTGAGAATGATGGAACTGGCACAGTCTGGACAGGAGTAAACCCGATGGGTTTGTCCATAGGATGCCTCCACTTCATCGACTAACTCGGAATTGTTCAGGTAAAAAACAATTGCCCGTTCAGCCAGGGACGACATCGGCTCTGATTCAACTGCCGCTTTTATTTTTAATTTGCGGTGCAGTTCCGGCGGAATATAGAGAGTTACCTTTTGCTTATTTTGCATAGGACTGTGAACTTGTGTACCCGGGTATGTGTTTCAAGATAACGAACCCTTTTCAAGATGTCAAGACGTTATGCCTCTATGACGGCATTTTTGTAATATTTCGTTACATTGTGGGTGCGCGGTTGAGTAGCGATCGCATTATCCCCTCGTTTCTAGGTTCTACCTAGAAATGCTATTGATGGAGGCTCCGCATCCTATTATTATTTGAGGCAGAGCCTCAAGATTAGGATTCCAATGCAGAGCATTGGAACCAGAGGAAGTCTTTTACCCATTCCCCATTCCATGCTATATATAAATAGTTGAGTAACTTTGTTGCTGATACATGAATAACCAAAGACAACCCAGAGAATCCTTAAATAAAGCGTTCCTGAAAGTCAAAGTCAGCCGCAGCGACATTGAACAATTCAAGACTAATTTAATTAATCTCCTCGAACAAATCAATGAGAAGGAGTCAGAAGAATTTCATAAAAATCTAATGGCTGATTTCCTGAAAAATACCTATTATAGCCCTAATTATTTTATTAATACCAGAGAACGTAACGATCTAGTTATTCACAATCAAAAAGATTCTAAAAGCAGTGTAGGTATTATTCTGGAAGTTAAGAAACCCAAAAATAAAGCGGAAATGGTTAAGGTTGAAAACCTGAACGCCAAAGCCTTACAAGAATTGGTTTTATATTTTTTGAGGGAACGGATTACCCATAATAACCTGGAAATTAAACATTTAATTGCCACTAATATTAATGAATGGTTTATCTTTGATGCTCAGACTTTTGAAAAATATTTTTGTGAGAATAAACAATTAATTCAACAATTTGAAGATTTTGCAGCCGGACGCTTAACCGGTAAAACCACCGACTTTTTCTATAAAGAAATTGCCAAACCTGCCATAGAAAAGATTAAAAATGAACTGCAATTTACTTATTTTAATATTAAAGACTATGAAGCATTTGTTAGAGATGATAACCCCGAAAATGATGAAAAACTGATCGCTTTATTTAAGTTACTTTCGCCGCAACATTTATTAAAATTACCGACTGCTAATGATAGTAATACCCTGGACAAAGGCTTTTATAGTGAATTACTCTATCTGATCGGTTTAACAGAAACCAAAGAAAAGAATAAAAAACTGATTAAACGTCAACCCGAAGGACAAAGAAATCCAGCTTCACTGCTAGAAAATGCTATTTTACAACTCGATAGTTTAGATAAAATTTCCCGACTAGAAAAACCCGAACAATTTGGAGAAACCGCATCCGAACAGGTTTTTAATATTGCTTTAGAGCTATCAATTACTTGGATAAACCGGATTTTATTCTTAAAATTATTAGAATCTCAACTAATTAGTTACCATAAAGGCGATCGCGATTTTGCCTTTTTAAATTTAGATAAAATCCATAATTTTGATGATTTAGAGCGGTTATTTTTTCAGGTATTAGCAGTTAAATCTAGTGAAAGAAAACCCGATGTAAAAAAGATTTTTGCTAATGTTCCCTATCTAAATAGTTCCCTATTTGAACCTACCGAACTCGAACATCAAACCCTAGTTATTAGTAACCTGAGA
>DATNRE010000036.1:0-14322 GCA_036703685.1 Candidatus Obscuribacterales bacterium | reverse complement strand
CCATCATTTTGCAACTTGGGTGGTACAGTCTCCCGATTGGAATGGATATGTTCACCATGATAGTAGCTGGCCCGAACCCCTGTCCCAAACTTGGCAAGCGTGGTTAGAACTATTTTCCCCCCATAGTATTCCCAATGGTTTGTGTTCTCCTCCCGCCAATTTGTCCTTAACTGCTGCTTCTAATTCGGGGCAACAACTTAGTTATACTACCCGTTTAATGCAGCAATTTGGGATCAATCTCTGGCAATGGTTATTTCAGGGGTCAATTCAAGCTAGTTTACACCGAAGTCAAGGGATTGCCATTGGCCAGGATCAACCCCTACGGATTCGCTTAGACCTCCGAGACCCGGATTTAATCCCCATTCCCTGGGAAACGATGCAACCCCAAGGCGGTCAACCGGCGATTTCCCTGAGTCAACATCTGTGGTTTAGTCGCACGACCTTTGATGTCAACCCCCTGCCCCAGCGTTTGGCGGCCCCAGGGTTGAATATTTTATTGGTGTTGGGGGAAGGTCAAACCCCTGGGGTATCTCCTAATTCCGAATTATCGAAATTGGCTTTAGAAAAAGAAGCGATCGCCATCGGTAAAGCCTTTGAACAATGCGGCATGGATACCCTGGGAAATCGAGTCGAGAGCGAGGTTTCCTGCGGTGTTAAAACCCTGTTGGAACCGACCGTTGAACAACTGATTGCAGAATTAGAAACCGACCGCTATAACGTCTTATTTTATGCAGGACATGGAATGCCGGCCCCCGATGGTGGGTTATTATTTCTGCGTCCCGATACTACTATTAATGGGACAGAACTAGCCCAGGTCTTAGTCCGATGTGGGATTGTCCTAGCGGTGTTTAACGCCTGTTGGAGCGCTCACCCGGCCGTTGAAACGGTGTCAACCCCCTCTAATTCCCTATTTCAAGCCATTCCTAGTAGTAGTTTAGCTAAAGTATTAATTCATCACGGGGTTCCGGCGGTGTTGGGAATGCGGGACTCCATTACCGACGCCGAAGCGTTAAGCTTTATTCAGGCCTTTGCTAGAGCTTTAGGGGAACGTCTCCCCGTCGATCAGGCCGTGGCCATGGCCCGTCAGCATTTGTTAGCCCTTTATAAGTTTAATCAACCCGCTTGGACATTACCCATCTTGTATATGCACCCGGAATTTGACGGGGTGTTAGTCCAGCCTTCAGAACAGATTAAGACAGAAATGCCAATGAGTTCGGTAACAGGGTTTGGGGATGTTCCCCGGGCCTGGTTACGACTCTATAACCCCGGGACTAATACCCGAGGCCAGGTTTGGCCCATTGATACCGGATTAATGCGGGTAGGTCGTGGAGAAGGGAATGATGTAATTGTTGCGGAACAGTGGGTTTCTTCTAAACACGCAGAAATTTTTTGTCGTCATAGTTCCAATGGGAAAACCCAAACCCATTATTTTTTGAGGGATTTTTCTCGCTATGGAACGTTAGTTTTTAATACTCAAGAATGGCAACGTATCCATCATCAAGAAATTCAATTGATATCAGGAATGCAATTAAAGTTTGGCAGTTCTCAGGGGCAATTGTTAGAGTTTGTGATTGAGGGTAATGGGTAATGGGTAATAGGGAATGGGTAATAGGGAATGGGTAATGGGTAATGGGTAATGGGTAATGGGTAATGGGTAATGGGTAATGGGTAATGGGTAATGGGTAATGGGTAATGGGTAATATAGCGCTACGCATTACAGTTAGGACACTTTTGAGTTCTGAAACCTTTTCACTGCTTACTGTTCCCTGTTCCCTGTTGCCTGTTGCCTGTTGCCTGTTCCCTAGCGCGTAGCGCTATAACTGGTAACTGTTAACTGATAACTGATAACTGATTCATGACTGAACCTAAAATTTTTCATCTAATTAATCGTTTAAGTTTTGGTGTCACCCCGGGACAAATTCAACAGATACAACAGATAGGAATTGAGACTTATATTAAAACCCAACTGCAACCACAAACAATTCCCTATCCCACCGATTTAACTGAAAAACTCAATCATTTAAATACATTAGTTTGGCAACCCGGTGAAGTTATTCTAGCGGAAAAACAAACCCTAGAACAAGCCAAAATCCTCGGTTTAGATAGCAAAGCCATGATTAAAATTAAGCAAAGTTTTAATCAAAAAATTATGCAGCAAGCCAAACGAGGGCGTTTATTAAGAGCTTTTGCTAGTCCTCGTCAATTAGAAGAAGTAATGGTAGATTTTTGGTATAACCATTTTAATGTATTTGCGACAAAAAGTGATTTAACTCGACAGTTTTTTAGTTCCTATGAACAACACGCCATCCGACCCCATGTTTTAGGAAACTTTAGACAATTATTAGGAGCAACTGCCAAACATCCGGCCATGTTAGTCTATTTAGATAATTGGCAAAATACCGCCCCGGGAAGTTCGGGGGCAAAGGGCGCATTTAAAGGATTAAATGAAAATTATGCGCGGGAATTATTAGAGTTACATACATTAGGGGTAAATGGGGGTTATAGCCAAAAAGATATTATTGAATTAGCAAAAATTTTAACCGGATGGGGACTATTTCAACCCATTGCCAAAACCTCAACTAAATCGGGATTTTATTTTGACGAAACCCGCCATGATTTTAGTGATAAAGTGTTTTTAGGATATGCAATTAAAGGGAGTGGAATTAATGAAGGCGAAGAAGCTCTTAATATTCTAGCAAAACATCCTTCTACAGCCCAACATATTAGTTATCAATTAGCTCAAAATTTTATTAGTGATACTCCTCCCGACTCCCTAGTTAAAAAACTAGCTAAAACCTTTTTAGATAGCGATGGAAATATTGCAACGGTTCTGCAAATCCTCTTTGCAAGTAAGGAATTTTGGCAAACCAATATTTATAAAAGTAAATTTAAAACCCCCTATCGATATCTAGTTTCAGTGATGAGAATTATCGGTACTGTCACCAATTTTGAACCCCTAGACGGTATCCTAAATCAATTAGGAATGCCCCTCTATGGTTGTCCGTCTCCCGATGGATATAAAAATATTCAATCCGCTTGGTTAAATCCCGACGCCATGGTAAGACGCAGTAGTTTATCTGTTCCCTTATCTAATGGATTACTTGACGATGGAAAACCCATTGATGCTAATTTTTTAGCCTCCACATTAGAAAATAATTTCTCCCCTCAAACTCACTCGGTTTTAGATAAAACCGCCCCGAATTTAAGAGGAGCATTAATTTTAGGAAGTCCTGAATTTATGATGTATTGAAAATATCCCATTTTTTGCTATAATTAAAAGGATTAAACCCAAAACGGGGGTCATGATGAATCAAACCCTAGAACAAGTAATCTGGACAATTCAGGATGTCGAGGGACTACCGGAAAATGAATGGATACGTTATGAAATTCTCAATGGAGAAATCTTTATGACTCGCTCTCCCCATCGTCGCCATCAACAAACTTGTGGTAAAATCTTTACTCAACTTGATATTTGGTCAGAGTCGAATAATTTAGGCGTCACAATTTTTGCTCCGGGTTTAATCTTTTCTGATATTGATAGTGTTATTCCCGATGTGGTTTGGGTGACTCATGAAAGACTCGAACAAATTGAAGATGAAGCGGGACATTTAACCGGAGCACCGGAATTAGTGATTGAGGTTTTATCCCCCGGAAAACAAAACGAACGTCGAGATAAACAAGCTAAATTAAAACTCTATTCTATTACCGGAGTTCAGGAATATTGGGTTGTTAATTATTCTACCAAACAAGTTGAAATTTATCGTCGAGAACAAGCACAATTAATTAAGGTCGCCACCCTATTAGAAATGGATGAAATCACATCTCCTTTATTACCAGGATTTAGTGCTATTGTCCAGTTATTTTTTCCTTAAACCGATAATTAAATGCTTGGGAACGTACGGCTTTAAAATCTGGGATAGAATAGGTTTTTTCTAGGTTATCTTTGAGTTTATCTAACTTTAAAATAGCCTCTCCTACTGATGCAGCTAATAACGGCGGGACTGCATTGCCAATTTGTCGCCATTGTTGAGAGGATGTTCCATAAAAAATATAATCAGGTGGAAAAGATTGGATAGCGGCGGCTTCTCTAGGAGTCAAATAACGATCTTCTGTGGGATGATAATAAGTATTTTTATTCGTATTAATTGTACCGGAATGATAATACCGATCTAAACGCTTTAATTTGGTTTCTCGAAATCGTTCTTCTCGAATTGTTTTCCAATTTATATCATACCATAAGGAAGGCGGGAGATAGGCTAACTGATCCCGTTCATAACGAATTCCTTTCCCTTCAGGGATATAATGGATTCTTTTTCTTTCTAATTCGTTTTTAATTTGGGCTGTTTTCAAATCATGGTTAAAGGTTTGACCTTCAAACTCTAATAAAGTATTAAATGCCCATTCAACGGTGCGAGGTAAGGGTAAAAGATCAGGATCTTTTTCAGAATCTTTAAATCGTTTTTCTGGATAAATATTACTAACTCCGAAACGATTTCCTAATAAAATAGTTCGTCGTCTGGCTTGGGGAACACCATAATGATGGGCGGATAATACCTTAACATCTACAGTATAACCCAATTGGTTAAAACTATTAATAATTAATGTTAATGTACTTTCATTCTTTTTTGCCAATAACCCGGTAACATTTTCCAGAATAATAAAGTTAGGTTTAAAGGTTTCTACCATTCTCAAAAATTCAAAAAATAAAAAATTTCGGTGATCTTTTTTATCATTTGTCCCAATAGTTGAAAAGCCCTGACAAGGAGGGCCACCACAAATTAAATCTATTATTTGATTCCCAATAATATCTTGAATTGATTCGGTTTTAATTTCCCGCAAATCTCCTAAAATCGTTTGAGAATGGGGATGATTAGCTTGAAAGGTTTCTAAGGAATATTTATCAAAATCTATTCCTAATAAACAGTTCATTCCTACCATTTCTAACCCACAGGACATTCCCCCGGCGCCAGAGAATAAATCAATAAAGTTTTTCATTTTTCTACTTAACAAGATAATAGAATTAATTATAATATTTTATTGTAATTATGGAATATTAAAGTTAATTTACACATACAAAAGTTGATTAAAAATTTCATCAGCCGTTAGAGTATCTAATAAAATAGCAACCCGTTGAGCGATTTCATGAGGACTTTTTTGAGGAACAATGATAATTCCTGAATGGTTCTGTTTTTTAGCAATATATTCTAAATGCAACCGTTCAAAATCAACTCGGTTATGAGTTAGTAAACATCGATCAGATTTCGCTGTATAAATTAACTGCTCTTGATCTGATTTTCCTAACATTCCTTGTTCTAGTGATGTTGTCACATTAAAACCTCTACTACGGAGTAAAGTTGCAACTAGAACAGAAACATCTTCATCTGTATATAGTGTTGCAAATAATTTCATGTTTTTTTCATAGCCGCTTTAACAGCAGGATGAACTAATTCTTCAGGAATACGATTTTGTTCAATATAATGATTAATTTCCTCTTGATTATCTAAATAAAAACTCAAGACATCAAAAACCTGTGCTAATTTTAGATGGGGTAAATGTATCGTAATTTCTTCAGGAGATATTCCTAAACGCCATAACCCAACAATAGCTCGGACTGAAGTTCGAGTTCCTAAAATGATAGGTTCACCTTGAAGAATTTCAGGGTTACGACTCACATAACGAGAAACTGATTGTACAGTCATATCAACTCATACAACAAAATTTTTTATACTTCTATAATATCACATTGTAACATCATAATCCCAGGGATAGAGTTACAATGCAGGCACATCAACATTAAGTTTAAAATTAGCTGCTTTTGAGCCAGAAACTTCGATGGTATAATCTCCATCAATGGGCAATTCTCCTTGCCAATTTTTGCTATTTTTAATAGTCCCAATATTATTACCATTCGGATCTAAAATATTAATCTCTACCGTTCCTTCTGTTACATCAACGGACATCTTTTGTCCGGCGGCACATTCTAATTTATATTGTCGTTTTTCTGTGGGTTTAATCATCCCTGTAACCGTTGTTCCCGTCGCTCCTGGGTCAAATGTAACTCTTTCGGTGGCGTTATTAGCTTGAGGAGAAATAGAAGGAGTTGGAGTTGGGGAAGCAGTGGGGGAAGTCGTGGGAGAATTAGCAAAAGGAGGGAGGGGTTGTAAGGGTTGTGTTCCGGTTACGCCCCGAGAACTTAAACTCATTTTCAGATCAAAAGTTGTCGCCCCTTTTAAAGCTGTTAAAACAATGGTATATTGACCAGTTTGGGACAAATCTTTGGTTTTAATCAGTTGTCTATCCGGTGCATAAACCCAAATACATAAATTATCTTCTGTGCGATAATTTAACTGTTGACCGGCTTTAGCAGGAAATTGATAGCCTAAATAACTTCCTTGGCGAATTTGGCCCGATTCCTTAGTATTAACCGCCGTTAAATTGATTAACTTAATATTAGGAGGAGCCATATTCCCAGAAGGTTGTTCCCCACATTGTTCAATTTTATTAGATGAACTAGAGTTAACAATATTCATCGTGGTTGAAAGTTGTCGCCAATGTTCCGATAGAATTTCACAACCCGTTAATAAAAACAATAATAAAAATAAACCTGTTTTTTTCATAAAAATATTATAATACATTAAATTTTATCCTGAATTTTAATTTAACTTAACCGTTGTTTGATCCATAAACCAAATAAAGGTAACGCTAATTTATAGCCTAATTCTGAACCATAAATTAAGCCTTTATGTTGTAAACCAATAATCGCTCCTTGTAAACTTCCACCCCGGGATAAATGATGTTTAGTAATATATTCTCGACTTTGGGGTTTATCCGTGGGATCTAAGGCTAAAGACTCTAATAATTGGGCTTGAGAAGATGGAAGTAATACTAATAAGGACTCAAATACCGTTGAAAAATCTGCCAATAATTCCTGTAAGGTTTCTTCAATTTCATTGTCCCCAATTAAGCCATTGGTGGTTTTAACTTTACACAACCGACGGACTAAAGCCGAAGCATCTCCAATATGTCCTTGTACCGCTTCTAAGAAGTATTTTAAAGATTGCGATCGCGGATCAAAAGTCAAATTTTCTCGATGTAAAACACCGTGTGCCCAAGCTGCAACCACATCATTTGATAAGGGCGTTAACTGCACAATATCTAAATTTTGATGGAATTCCTCTTGATTAGTTGTTTCTGCTAAAGTAGCAACTAAAACATAACTTACAGAACTTTGCTCTTGAATTTCTTTGCGTAATAACTTTTCCCAATCTCCCGGTCGATCCCAAGAGCGAATATGGGGAAACCCCTGCAAAATTAACACCACTTGACGCTCTGCAAATTCTGCTAATTGTTGGGGAAAATGAATTAATAATTGATAGGCTTGCCACACATCTTCCGGTTTTGCAATTAACCGCAAACTTTTTGCCAGATTTCCCTGCCAGGAAAAAAATTGAGCCGCCTCCGTACTTGTCCAGTGTTGCAAATACTCAATGGCTTGGGGACTTTTCACCGCCTGAGATATGCCCTCACATAACAGTTGGGTCAAGCGTTGGCCATCGGTGGCCCGAATACAGTCCACTTCAATAATTTTTGCCCCAACTTCCGTTGCTGCCCTTCTAACCAGGGTTCGGCGGCCACTACCGGGCACTCCGGCAATTAATAAATCTCGATCACGGGCTAAGGCCTCGGTGATCTGTTGAAATTGGCTTTGCCGTCCAAAGGTTTCTAAGGGGGCTGATAACTCTGCTATATCCATCGGTGTCTATTGAACCAGCTAATTGCTGATATTACCATTTTTGGGATAATCTCCGATCAAAATGTAAATTTTATTCTAAAATTACCAATCATTATATCATTCATTAATAATGACTATAGTAATTATTAATTAACAGATTATCTCAGTTATTTGAAAGAACCAATTGTCCCAGGAGGGGAGAAATATTAAAATAAATTTGCTGTTGCTGTTCTTCGGTTTCTATTAAACAACGCCGCTCTAAAGATTGAATCGCTTTAAACACATCCTTTGCAGGTAATTTAGATATCTCTATTAATTCGGCAATTCCGGTGGGTTGCTTTTCTTGACTCAGAGTTATGATTACGGTTTTTTCAATCTTTGATAACCGATCTAAATGCTGTTTTAAAATTTCGGTTAATTCATCCCCTAAGTACAGATTATCATATTTGAGAAATTCTGCAACCTTTCCCCTAAAAATATCTTGAATCATCGTTGCAACAATTTTTAACCATAGGGGATTTCCTTGATAAGTCTCAATTAACAGATGCCATTGTTCCTCATCCTTTAATCGTTTTTCGCGTAAAATTTCCGTTGCTGCTGAACCCAAACCCGATAACTTTAAACAGCGAATGGGTGCATGATCATCAGTTAAAGTAACAATATCTTGAGGAAGTTCCCAACTATTGAGAATTAAACAACTTTGATGGGAGGTTTCAGCGATTAATTTAAACAATAGGCTATAATTTTTAGAGTCAGGATGATATTGTCCGGCTAGGGTTCCTTGATTGAGTAAGGTTTGCACACCATCCAGAATAATCAGACAGCGTTTTGTTCTCAGATATTCGATTAATAAAGATAACTGTTCTTCTAAACTAACAGGTAATTCTGTTAAGGATTGATTAGATAAAAATAATAATAAATTTTTGAGGGTAATTTCTAAACTGGGGGAAGTAGAAAAACTTCGCCATATAATTGCTTCAAATTCTGGTTGTAAGGTTTGAATTAAATAACGAGTTAGGGTGGTTTTACCAATTCCACTTAATCCAATAATAGAAACGAGGCGACAATTTTCTTGAATGATCCAATTTTGTAGGGTTTTTAATTGGTGAGTGCGATCGCATATTTTCTTAAGATCCGGTGCAGTCCCTAAGTCAATTTGTTGTTGTTTTGGGGAAGATGGCGATCGCTCTTTGGGTATGATTGATGATGAATTATTATTGCATATATGAACATGGCTAAGATTTACAGACTCATTATAATTCAAAAAATAAGCTGATTGTGAGCGTTCTAAACTCGATCTAATATTCGATTTACTAATATTTTCACCTAAAATCCCTGAAAACATTTTCCATAATTCTGAGGCTAAATTTCTCACATAAGCCTCGGTACGATAACATTCTTCTGCGATTTCAGAATATTTTTGGCCATCCCATACACCGCGCAAGACCGCTTTTTGCAGATCATCCAGATGTTTTTCTGTCTCCGAAAAAACCACATTGTCTGCTAACTTTAAGAATTCTTCTATATCCATAACTCCACAAAATACCAGTATTTTCACTAGGATATCAGACTTTTTGTGATTTAACCTGACATTTTTCAAAATATTATGACAATTTATGACTAAAACAATTTTAATTATATGCTTAAAAGTGATATTTTATTACTTTACAAAAACAGGTTTTTCATCCATACTATTTTTTAAATCAGTTCGTTTAGTCAGTTATTTATATTTATCAAAATTATCTCACTTTTACCTAACCTAACTTCAGGGAAGATATATGTCTAATTCACTTTCGCCAGATCCTAACCAGAATTTGCTCCCATCTACCAGTTTTTCTGCTTTGAATTGGAACCCCCAAGAACCTAATCCAGCAGTTATTTTACAATCTGACTTATTAATCGGTCATATTAATCAAAACCCCAATATTCCAGCAGTCACGCCGAACCCCTCTGATAGTTTATTGCTGGCTCCAATTGAAGGATCAATTGCAACTATTGACCCGAATATAACGTTACCGAATGATAATTCTTTCGATGGGTTGACGGGTGAAGCAATGGATATTGTCAAGGAACAATTAACCCAGTTTGCCAAGGTTCCTAATTTTGTCGAAAAGATGAATTTAGCCTTTGGAGAAAGTTGGGATACTCAAGCTGCAAATGTTCTAACCCAAGATTGGTTAAACGGTGATTTTAGTTTGATTCCGCCAGTTAAATTTGTCTCGTCTGCCGAAATTGGTGGGGCGAATGGGGCTTTTGCATCGGCGACGGATACGATTTATTTATCGAGAGAATTATTAACCGGGAATGGAGCAAATCCGGCGACGGTGGCCGATGTGTTGTTGGAAGAAATCGGGCATTCTGTTGATTCGCGGTTGAATGTTACGGATGCACCCGGAGATGAGGGAGCGATTTTTGGGGCGGTTTTGCAGGATAAGGTATTGAGTGAGGGTGAGCTTCAGGGGTTAAGGGGTGAGGATGATCGTGGGACTTTTATCTTCAATGGGCAAGCTATTTCCATTGAAAAGGCATTTGATTGGGGAAATAACTGGGGTGTCCAATCTTGGAATCGGAATGGAAATTCAAAAAGTTGGGAACCTGTATTATGGTCTGGCAATAATGCCCTAGGTTTTGGTTCTAACACCCGCAGCGATGGTAGAAAAGGTTTCGCAAAGGATTGGGGAAATGGGAGTCCTGCGAACGGAGTAAATCAGGATGACTTCTACTTGAGATTTTGGACACAAGCTGATTTTCAGCAAGGTGGAACTTACAATTTTAATGTAAAAGCCGATGATAAGTATGCCTTATTGGCTTTTCCTGTAGGTGCAACTAATGCAAACCAGATCGAATGGATCGGTGGCAATCAGTTGAAGGGAGATGCCTTCGAGGGTAAGACTATTCAATTTACACCGAAAAATAGTGGTAAGTATTGGGTATTAGCAGACTACCGTGAAATAGCTAACACTGCTTATTTCGATCTCTCTTGGGAAAAAGTGAATAGTAACAATTACATATCTGGGCTTTCTTCATTAACTGACGGACAATGGGATCAGCAAAGTGGTGATGGTTACTATTTTGATGATATTCTTGGTAATGCCTCTCAAGATGCCTCATCTGATCTTAAGCAAGTGTCTAAAGACCTTTCTACAGCACTCCTTGGCGAACCTTTTTACATGAGTACTGGCTATGCGTATGATACAGCCTCTATTTATGATGGAAATACGGTATCTCATGCGGGAATCGATTATAGTTATGACGCTACCATAGGTGAAACCTACACAAAAATCCTCAATAAGAGAGTAAATGCAATAGTTAAGGGGAAAGTAGTAAATGTTCAAGACTATAATGGAATAGGAAAATTTGTGACCGTAGAAGGAGAGGATAAAAAGCTATGGCTCTATGGTCATATTGAAAACAGCAAGCAAGTTGGAGATGAGGTGAACCCTGGAGAGGAAATTGGCAAGGTATACAACCAAGGTGATAATACACACTTCCACCTTGAGGTTCACACCCCTCCTTTTGATAACAGCATTATTGATGGTATTAATACAACGATTCCTCAAGAGTCAAATCTCTCATTTGTAATAAACAACACAATCAGTCCACTTCAGGCGTACTGGCAGTATCGGAATAATATTAAATAGTAATTGCTATTGATTTTGGGTTGGGCGATTACTCTCCAAGTTACTCTTTCATCTGGCGACAATTCCCCCTTCTTAAAAGCAATTACTCTCAATTTCATTCGCATCAAGTCCTGTTTTTGTTCCAGCCCAATTCATATTTGAAAACAAATAATTATGACATTAACAGTTACCAATGATAATGGTCTTAGTCGCTTGATCGGCGATAACACCTCTGAATTTATCACCCTCTCCCCTGGACAATTAACGAATACTCCAGGTGGCCTGTTGGCTCTCGGTGGTAACGATACAGTTGTAGGCTCCTCCGACAGTGAACTAATTTTCGGGAATGAAGGTCAAGATAGCATTTCCGCCGATGCGGGTAACGATACCCTGTTTGGGAGCAAAGATAACGATCAGTTAGATGGAGGAACTGGCAACGACTCTATCCCGGCTAATCTCGGTGACGATGTGATCAGAGGCGGAGACGGAAACGACACTTTATTAGGTGGCCAAGGCAACGATCAACTATTTGGCGACGCAGGAAATGATTTTCTCTCAGGTGATAAAGATATTGACACCCTTACTGGCGGACAGGGAAGTGATACATTTGCCTTGTCAACAGGTAGCGGTTTAGACATCATCACCGACTTTGAAAATACGATTGATTATATTCAAGTACCAGCCGATGTAAGTATTAGTGACATCTTGATTCAAGCCGCAGGTGCTAATACCCTACTTGTTCTGAAAAGTACAGGAGAACAATTAGTCCAACTGAATAATATTCAGGCTTCTAATATCACAATAGCTAACCTTTTATTACCTAATCAGTCAGGGCTACTAGAAGAGATGCCCGATGGGCCAGGAGGAATTCCTCAGTCGGTTGATCCTCTTAACCCTATGCCCGGAATTCCCCCTGAAATTTTGTCTTTTGTTTCTCCCATCCTCATAATTTAAAATTTACTGGTATTTCTCCTTTTTTATTAGGGGCGATCAGTTTTTATTTAGAAGATGCGATCGCTCTTATTTTCCGAAAGTGCGATCGCGCCTCTCCCATCCCAAATTACAAAAGGTGCGATCGCCATTCCTTAAGTTAAAATATAAGTTGTCATAACAGATTCATCAAAAGACAAGTTATGCCTGTAAACTGGAGAGAACATATCGTTAGTACCCCCGATGTACTGCGAGGTAAACCAAGAATCAAAGGAACTAGAATTCCCGTTAGTTTGATTTTAGGATATTTAGCATCAAATAACACTATCGAACAAATCATGGACGAGTTTCCAGATATTGTCAAAGAACAGATAGCTGCTTGTCTTGATTATGCTCGCGATTTGTCAGATTTTGAAACAGTTGCCTAATGGGTTTAAGATTGTTCATCGATCAATGTGTTCCTAAGTCTATTATTTCAATCCTTAATTATTCCTCCGTTGATGGCAAGGCTAACAGAATACTTATCATTGCACGATAGTGAGGAGCATTATCGAGGTAAATTACTACTGGTAGAAGTTTACAGAATTCGCATTCGAGAGTAAAAATTGACAGCGATCGCCATTTTTTCCCAAATAACAAAAAGGGCGATAGTTTTTGTTTAGAAGATGCGATCGCCCTCCTGATTTTTTATCGGGCGATCATTTTCAGAACATCAAAAATATTTTGCTATAATCAATTTAACTTTGATAAAACCACGAAATATTAATATGAACATCACTTTTAAACAAAATTTGATTAATACATTTGATAATTTAACTTCAGAAGAACGAGATCAACTGATTGAGTTTCTGCAAAAACGGCGGCTAGAGTTACAAGAACAAGAAATACTAAAATCTGTCAAGCTGACACGAGAAGCCAAGAAAAATGGCACAGCTTTTTGTGGCACTGCGGAAGAAGCAATTGCAAATCTTTTGGCAGACTAATTTATGAAAATAGTCTATGAAAATAGTTTTAAAAGGTCATTTAAAAGATTAGTAAAGAAGAATCCCCAACTGCAAGAAAAAGTCATTTCAGTAATAACTTTATTATCTGAAGACCCTTTTATCCCATCCCTAAAAACCCATAAATTAAAGGGAAATCTGGATGGTTTGTGGTCTTGCTCTGTTGCCTATGATTGTAGAATTATTTTTGATATGGAAACAATAGACGAGTCAACAGGAGAGGGGATTTTAAACTTATATTATATTGGTAGTCATGATGAGGCTTATAGTTGATATGATTTTGATTTTTAAAAGTGCGATCACTCTTATTTTCCTAAAGTGCGATCGCCTCATATCAAGCTTTTACCCGTTACAAACTCATAGCAATATGACAGGAATGTGCGATCGGAAATTCTCAAAATCTTTATCCGTAGTGAAAATGCTGTAGCCGCGACGATGAGCAACGGCACATAGCAGATAATCAGTATTTGAACCCTGAACGCCTTTAGTGCGACAGGTATTGAAAAACTCTGCGGCTAACTCATAATCTTCAGTTGTTAGCTCTAAATCAGGAAAAGCTCGAAGATACTCTTGCAAACGAACAAACTGTTCCTTATAGCGCACCCCAGAAAGCACTTCCTGACGAATAGCCCCTAGTAAAACAACTCGTCCATCTGCAATCAAATCGCGCAGAACATTAACGATCACGATCGCCTCATTTGTTGTGTTCCGCCGCAATGCCAGCGACCAAACGGAACTATCAACAAGAACATTCATGTTGTTTGTCGCTGTTGCTTGTAGTTATAATCTTCATCGTAGTCAATAGTACCAAACAATTCCAATATTTTTAGTTGTTTACGACGTTGAATATACTCGCGTAAAGCTGCTTCAATTAATGTAGTAGGTGTTGGATGGTTACTCAAATCAAGAGCTTCTTGAAGAAGAGTTTTGTCAATTTCGAGCGTAGTTACCATGTATTTTCCTCCTGCAAGTAGGGTATGACGCAATTGCCACCAGACAATACTGTAATTCTAGTGTAGCACTGAAACTCCTTTAAGGG
>DATNRE010000035.1:0-3277 GCA_036703685.1 Candidatus Obscuribacterales bacterium | reverse complement strand
CCGAAGCTGGGGGGATGGGTTGGGCTGGAGGTGGAGAAGTCGCCCCGGCAGGATTAGGAGGTTCTGGAGTTTGGTTATTAACGGTTTTACAGTTTTCCTGACTATCAAACTGAAATTGAATTTGATAGGCTTTAGGTGAACTACTCGGGTCAAAGGTCATTTCAGCAACGGCGGCAACGGCGGCATCATCAAGAACCGGATAACCAGTCCCTAATAGGGTTTCTGGCCCTTGGATAACTTCTCCCCCTTCCCCCGCCACGACCCCAATTAAAGCCTTCCCGGTTAACTTTTGTTCACAAGCTGCGGCGGGATAGAAACGGTTTGCCACCATGGGAGAGGCGGTTTCTAAGTTGGGATAGTCGGGTAGTAAACTATTCACCCAGTTTAAATAAGCACCTCCTCCCTGTAACATCGCCGTTTGTTGTTCACTGATCACACCTTCGGGGGTTTCCGGTGGTTGGGGTTGGGCTGTTGTCTCCTGTTGCAAACCTTTGTGGAGTCCCGCCAGAATTGAACCTTTAGGGCTATTCGGTGCGACTTGGGGATTATTTTCCGGGGGCGTAGTATTAGGGTTTTGGTTGGAATTAGTATCGGGATTGAACATTGAGGGGGTGCAATTGCCATTATTAAACATCGGTGGACAATCCACATCCTGACCCAATTCCCGAATTAACTGTTGTCTGAGGGCTAACTCATCGGCCGGGGGTATATTTCCCGGTGGTCTGGGCTGTCCGGGAACTTGAGCGGGAGGAACATTAGAGTTATCAAAGCCCAAAGGAGGCCCGGGAATAAAGGATAAGGAGGGACTGGAGTTAGGCAAAAACCCGATATTCCCAGAATTGAGAGGATCGGAATTAGACCCCGGGGAGACGACGGGGGGTAAACGATAGGTGGGTAAACCGGGGGAATTACTCGGGGGCGGTAGGGGAATATTCGTCGGCCAGACGGGGAGAGAGGCGCCGGATATGAAGTCCTCCGGTGCAGGGGGAGGCAAAATATTATCAATGCCGGGGACTGGGAGAACAGATAAGGAGGGGGAGAGAGAGTCTAAGGGGGTGAAGGAGAGCTTAGACGGGGGAGCCGGATAAACCCCATTAATTTGTTCGGGGGAAAGTTCCACCACTTGCACCGTTGGCGGGAGTTTAACCGATTGGGAATAAAAACTCATATATTGAATATTGGCCGCAAATACCCCATGCAGCCCTAAAGATGCCAAGACACACAGGACAACGGGCTGGCGAAAGGTCGGGGGTAAAAATTCAATAAAGGATGTTGTAGAAGCCGTCATAATAAACTTTAATTTTAAACGGGAATCGCTCAGGGTTTGATTTTAACAATGAGAATCGACAAACAGAATAAACGCAAAGGGGGGCGATCGCTAACCCCATTCATTATAGATGACTGAATCAGGTCACGTCGCCCCTTCTACTATATTCACTAATCACCACCACATCCGCCTCTAACTGCTGGTTATCTGTTGGGCGGGCGATCGCCACCCTAGAAATAACCCATTCCCAATTGGCAACTATACTACAACTTCAGGACGGAGGTTTGATAAAATTTGTGCCACCCAAGATAAAAAAATCCCGAGGGTTTAATTTTGCCAGACTCAATTAAAAGGATCAGTCAATAGTAATTTGGACAATTAAAGTTAGTGTTTATAGACAAGCCGCCAGGTCAAGCGGCTGGGTCTGTAGAATTAATCAAAAGTGCCAAAGGTGCGATCGCCCGCATCCCCCAATCCGGGTATAATAAAGCCCTGTTCATTGACTTCGGGATCGATAATCGCCGTATACACTTGTAAACTGGGATAGGCTTGATTCAACTTTTGTAACGCCGGGGGTGCGGCGACAATAGAAATAATTCTAATTAAAGCCGGGTCAAGATGGCGTTGGGTGAGTTCGGCCATCACCGCCATAATTGTTCCCCCGGTTGCTAACATGGGTTCACTGATGATCACCCGAGTTTGGGGGTCAAATTCGGCGGGTAATTTATTTAAGTAACAACTAACTTCTAAGGTTTCTTCGTTGCGTACCATCCCTAAATGATAGACCGAAGACAGGGGGATAACACTTTGAATTCCTTCCATCAAGGATAAACCGGCCCGTAATATTGGAATGACAATCAGGGGAACTTCAGGATTAACAAAGGTGGCATTACATTCGGTTAAGGGGGTTTGTACCGTTGTTTCTAGGGTTGGTAACCAGTCCCTCGCCGCTTCATAAGTTAACCAACGCCCTAACTCCGTCATTGCCGTCCGAAACAAACCCGGAGGAGTTGCTTGATCTCGCGCTACCCCTAACCAATGTTTAATCAGAGGATGGGGCGGGACATAAATACGCAGTTGAGGAGCCATATCAAAACCGTTCTTCATTTCTCAACTATCATCCCATACCAGTGCCTGGGTCGAGTTAAAGGTTTCTAACCCCACCCTAACCGATTAAAATATTATCAGAAAAATCGGTTTAAAACCCCGTCGTTCTACGCCTGCCCTCATGAAAATGGGGGACGGCTTTTTATTCTATTTTAGAGTATACTAAAGAAGTGCTCGTAAGCAACAAAAACAATGAAACCCAGGTATCGTTACAGAATCTACCCAACTAACCAACAACAGAGGCTGATGTCTCAATTGTTTGGCTGTTGTCGTGTAGTTTTTAACGATGCTTTAGCTTACTGTCAAGATCAATACCGTGCGGGTAACAAAAAACCTTCTAGCAGTGAACTCTATAAAAGACTGACAGAACTCAAAAAAACCGAGGAAAAAGAATGGTTAACAGAAGTTTCCTCTGTTCCCTTGCAACAGTCTTTGAGAGATTTAGAGCAGGCTTATTCTAACTTTTTTAAATCCTGTAAAGGACAGAGAAAAGGCAAAAAAGTTAAACCGCCTAGATTGAAGAAACGTAAATCCAAGCAATCTGCTAGATTTACTGATAACAGTTTTAAACTCTCTCCTAATTCTAATTACATTTGCCTAGCTAAAATAGGTGATATAAAAGTAATCTGGAGTAGAGAATTACCCGCAGTTCCTTCTAGTGTTACCCTAATCAAAGATAGTGCTGATAGATATTTTGTTAGCTTTGTCGTTGAGTTTAATCCTAAACAATTACCCCAGAATGGAAAAAGTGTTGGAATTGACTTAGGCATCACTGATTTTGCTACATTAAGCAACGGTGAAAAAATTAAATCTCCCAAACCTTTAAAGAAACAATTAAAGCGTTTAAGAAAATTACAGCGTAATTTGTCAAGAAAACAGAAGGGTAGTAAGAGAAGGGAAGTT
>DATNRE010000034.1:0-6108 GCA_036703685.1 Candidatus Obscuribacterales bacterium | reverse complement strand
GTGATAGTTTGACGACTATTAACTACATGAATAATTCCCCCAATCAAGCTAACTGTGATGGTAGCGATCGCAATCCCTTTTAACAATATCAATCTAGGCTTACTATCGTCTAGCTCGGAGGAGGTCGGGTTAATATTAATTGTTTGCATAATTTAGAGATTGATATTAGTATTTATGCCGGGATGATGTGGATAGGGAGGATAGGATGGATGGCATGGATGATAAAAAATTGGAGGGGGTAGAGGGGGTGGATTGCCTGGATATCCTAGTCATCCTAGCCATCCTAGCCATCCACCCCATCCAGGCTAAGACGGGATGAATATGACCTGAACTGCTCCCCCAATTTGTCGATTTTCAATTTTGCCTAATCTCGCCTCAACAAATTTCTCGAACACTAAAAAGGTAGATTCAGATGATAATTTAAGCCTTTGACCTGCCCCCGATTTATAAGCTTGTCTGATTGAAAGCTCACCATTATGTTTAGCTAATTCTAAAATTTCAAGCATTTCAGGCAAGAATTCAACGCCGTTAATAATGTGATTTTCCCGGGGTTGTTCTGGTGCTTTCTCAAAATTAAATCGGGGTAAATGTGGTTCAGGTTTTGAAGGTTGATGGGGTTGATAATCCTCCTCAAAATCTTCTGATTGTTCCGATTCAAAGACCGGAATTGATGATTTATCAAGAAATCTAGGCTGAATCAAATTAGCCGGAGCGTTGCCTTTTTTCTTGTATTGAGCATGGTGCTTATGTGTGGGATGTTCTGCTATCTGGAGAGGGTTTGAACCGCTAATTATAACCGGGTAAGCTGTATTTTTAGTGTGTAAAAATCTAGGATCATCATGTTTCCATTTATTATCAACTTCTCCCCTAGCAGAAGCACCACAGAGTATTAGTAAAAAGTTGTTCCTAAACTTCCCATCAATGCCGATGGCTTCTGTATTGTGGGACTGCATGAAGCCTAACAAACAGATGTCAAACTTCCGTGCGTTGGAAAGTTTGCGGATGGCATAGATAAAGGTATTTCTGCGTTTTGTCTTATCAGGCAGGGGTTTGATAACGTCTAAATGTTCAAGTTCTGATAGGGTGTCGTTAATTTCATCCAGGCAGACAATCAACGGGTGTCCGTCCTCGTATTTCCGGCGTTCAATTTCATCTATCAACCATTTCATAATATGAAAGATGGTTTCGACATCACTTTCAACCCTTGGGAAGCCCATCTGTTTCCAGATGATATTTTTTCGTTGGTGAATGTCAAGTACAATCACTTCCGCAGGAGTAACGGCGGTTAATTTCCCGACAATAAAACCAGCAGCGAGTGAAGTCTTAGCACTGCCGGAGTTCCCCCCAACTAAGATTCCAGAAGCTTCATCGGCTAAATTTTCCCAGTTGTAAAAGTCCAACTGTTCAGGGAGTTGGTTAAATTCCATCTGATAGTAAGTATTCATTCCCCCCGGTGACATAGGGCTTGGTGGGAACAGAATATTTTGTACAGTTTGGACTTCCGCAGCTTGATAAAGCCCATAAATCTCGTCTTGGGTGTCGCGTTTAATAATATTTCGTTCTTCTTCCTTCAGGCCCTTAATTGAAAGGGCGATCGCCCCAACCCCAAACAGTCCAGTAACCCCCGCCGAGTAGAACCGACTGGGGTTAATTCCGGGGTTTACTGTTGACCAACCAAGTGCAACAAACCCGCACCCACAACAAATTAAAGACGATACCGCAGCTTCATGTTCTTCAAGCCAGGTCAGAAACCCCATCCCCAAATTACCCCCATTAAATATGTAATTAAAGTAATTGATGAAAGTGTCAATAGAACGCTAGGGGATGTTGCGAACTGTCCTGAATAAATCTTTCTCCCTAATCGGGTGCAGAGAACAACACAGACAACAATCAAACAGAGGAATATAGACCAATACAACCAACCAAAATTAGGAATGGAACGGGAAACTAGACTTAAAAAATGTCCGGTTCCTGTACTAGCTAAACCCGTTCCGAAGTAGAGACTAAATCTTGACATCTATCCTCCTCTTAAATCTTCTTTTCGCTGTTGCATCTTGGCTCGAAACTGTGATAATTGTTGTTGGATTTTTTGGGCTTCAGCTTGTCGCAGTGCAATGTTTTTCTGATATTCCGCAGCAATTTTATCCATTTCTGAACCCATTTGTTGATTAGCTGCATATTGGGCAAAATTCCCCCCGGCAACTTTAGGAATAGTTTTAGTTACAGTCCCGACTAATTTGGCTTCTGTTCGGCTAAAAGCTCCGAGTTCCTTTCCGTACTCCTTAGACAATTTCTCGTAACCTTCAAGGGTTTTGTGCATGGCTTTGAGAGTTTCTAAATCATCTTTAGAAATCATCCAGCCCTTTGATTCCCATTCCCTTAAAAGGTCGGCAGAAGTGGCAATATAAACCCCGTTCTGTGGTCTATAGTCAGGGGTGATTAGGTTTTGTGGGATAGGTGAAATATCCCCTTTAATGGCTATTTTAGGGTCGGTAGCAGTATCGTTTTTACTCCCTCCGAATATTCTGCCAATGGCGTTAAATATTCCCATTAGAAACCCCCCATCATCTGCATAACTAAACCGTCATATTGATTGGATGATATGCTCTCAAGTTGTCGTAGAATGCGCTTGAATCGTGATATAATTGCCTTCATAATTAATCCTTCGTGATGGTTGGATTTATTAGAGAGACGGCTTTCTAGCAGGATTACCGTCTCTCTCAGTTGGTTTATTTGCTGTTGGAGGCTTTCGATTTCAGTCCGACTAAATCCATTTTTTTGTGCCGTACTGTTCTTGTTTTCTCGCTTGATTGCCGTTGGACAGTCGCCTGTTTCCCCAAGTCCTTTATCAGTTCGTTTGGGCGTTCCTTTCCCCGTTTTCCTAGTTCCTCAATCCGTTGGTGAATTAAGTTTTGGAAGTCACCCGCTAACAAATTTTGCAAGCCTACAACTTGATTAATTCCCTCGATTTGACCCTGTAATAAAGTCTTGGCGAATTCAATGTTTCCGGCATCTGCAAGGGCTTGAGCATTGTCTCGTTGTTGTCGGATATATTCATCAATTAACCCACCGGATAAACCCCCAACAGCCCCGATATGGTTCACCATGTCTTCTGCCACAGGGTTACTGAGAGCGAGTTCCTTGAGCGCTGCAAAATCACTCCGGGTCACAGCTTCTCGTTCTAGTCCCAACTCCTGAACAAGTGCTAAGGCGGTTTCTCCTAATTCATCCTCAATTTCATCCCAGTCCACAAAGTCGTCTGAGTCATCAATGCTGAATGATTCCGGTGTTTCGGATTTTGGGGATGTTCCGTTTAGCTTTTGGGGGTGAGTTCCGGTGAGATGATTTGCGATCGCATCCCCCCAATTCTCCTCGACTTCTGATGGATTTAAGCCAAGTTGTTTAATGGCAATCAGTAATTCTGTCTCGGAAACGTTAAGCTGCTTTTGTAAGTTTTGCATTGTCGATTTTTTGCTCTGTTGCATACTCATTTGTTAGTTCCTCAGTGTATTTTTCAAAAGTGTAGATAGGAGCGTTAAGGCTGATATAGTCCTCTATGATTTCCGGTCTAGGTGCGCTTGTAGGTTCCGATAAATCATAAGAGTTGATTCGGGTTAGCCACTCGACTATATAGGGGTTGTAAGCCTTCTTAGGTCGATAATGTTGGAACACATCAGGAGAATAAATCAACAATAATTTAATCCATTCTCTAAGCGTCTGTGGCTTGCGTTTAAGCTGTTTTGCTAGTTCCCCAACTGGTGTATAGGTTGCCTTTCGTTCATCTAATTTGAACAGCCTAACCCGCCTCCCCTCTGGGATGATTTCAGGTTCAATAATCATTGTTTTCTGTTGATAAATATGGTTTATCGTGCTTTCCACAGTTGAGCCTCTTATTTTGAGGATGTGGCTAGGCTGTTTAGTTGTCGAGGTTCAGGTAGGGGAGAAGCTAGAAGCCTCTCAGGGTAGGTAATAGCGTCCTTTGGGTATCTTCTGAGTCCTGTCTAGGGTTCTGCGAGGGGATGTTCTAGGGTGCTAATTTAAGAACACTATAACAGTTTTATTAAAATTGCATCACTTTTAATCACTTTTAATTGATTAGATTATCTTATATATAAGGATGTGCTGATATAATGAAGATTGAGGCACTTTTAGGGGATTTATGACAGATAGGATCACGATAGACATAGATGATTTACGGCCCGTACTGGATAGGCTTGCTAAGAAGCATGAGCGCACCCTTAGCCAACAGATTAGATTTTTTATCCGTCAGGGGCTTGAGTTTATGGGTGAAGATGAGCAACCAAGGATAAGGGATTGCACCATTCCCCCTGACATTGAGGAAATTATCAGAAAGTCGGCTAGTGGGAAAAAATTAAATAATATTGAATCTGACAAATTAAAAAATTATTTTAATATTGATGACTGATGCGATGCTCAAAAGCTAAGATTAGAAAAAATCCTAAGTATCGAATCAGTTGGAGAAGTTACCCGACAATGCCAGATTATTTTAAAGGGTGTGGGAGTTGAACGAAAAATTAACAGCTATTCACGAGACAGACGACTTAGAGGAGTGCCAACAAATCAAGGAAGTCTACGAGGAAACTTACCCAGATACTCGGTTTCGTTTGCAAGTCAAGGATAATGCTAAAAAAGGAGATTTACTCCCAGGATTCAAGCGTTATACCTGCATTATTAAAGAAATTTAGGAGATAAAACATGAACTATTTTGTGACAAATAAAAACCAAATAATCCATAGCTCGGGCGTGGTTGTTCCGATACCTGGTTTAAAACCCCAATTTGTTGAACAAGCGATGGAAACCTTGCAAATATCTGATGAGAAATGGGCTAACTTTAATTCCGGTGAGGATGAATGGAAAAAACGGCGGGTTGTCGAAGCACAGTTAAAAGTGTTAGCTAATTATTCCCAATGTCGTTATCGAGTAACTACCGATGATCTGTTGACATTAACTGCCTTGTCTAGCTTTTTAAACACAAGACTGGATGAACCCGCACCCACTGAAGGAATGAAAACTAGCTATGTTTACTCCGTTGACAATCAGGCTTTAGTTGCAGGGCTTGAATATCGTGGGAATTGTTGGCAAATTACCCCGATTAAAAAGTTAGATAATCCCACATTCCGAGAACTGGCCTTAGCCCATCGTGATGCTAGAGAAGTGGCAACAGCTTCTTAGTTGGTGATGTGATTGGCAATCGGAACCTAACAATTTTCAGTAATGGGGATTGAGAAGTCAGAGTTTAATTATTAGGAGCAAAAACCCATGCCTACAACAATTTCAGAGGAACAATTTAACCGATTAAAAGAACTTATCCTTAAATTACAAAGCCTCACCCAAGAGGACTCAAAAGTTAGTCAGTTAGTGAATGAAATTAATCAACACTACTTTGCGGCTCATATCACCTTCGCTAGTTTTGAGCCAAACTCAAACTTTTCTTAACTCCTCATAAGTTCCTCATATTGTTTTATTACAGTCAAAGTGGGTATGCAATGAGAGAGTTCAATCAGTGGCGAAAAATGAAATGACATCTAAAACCGAGATCCTGGCTCAACTATATCTCGAAGGCGACCCTGCCGAAATTTCTGATGCAACACTCGCAGAACTGTGTGATTGGCTTTGGAGTGAGTTTCAGAGTATCCCCCTAAATCTACAATTCTCATGGTATGCACGTTACAACAACGCCGCAGAGATGTTTGCCGATATCCAGCAAGGTCATCTCTGGGTGTCCGCCGAAAATTACGACACAACTTTGGGTCTTAATCCTATCTACAGTTTCATCTTTCAGGCAATGCACGATGACGATCACTATCTGACCAATAGTGACTTTAGTCTGGAAGGGGAAATTACAACTTACAACGCCACCGCCAAACGTGCGCCCAGCCTGGAAATTCAAAAGATCCTCTACTCAGAAAGCGTGCTGCGCTCGGCTGCCTATCTTTTTCTGGGACATCCACCGATCTCCAAAATTGTCTTTCCCTAATTCAATTCAATACAGACACTCAATCCCTAAGTATCCTTGTCGTTCACATTAATCTCTAGTGAATGTCATTGAAGGACAAGGTGTCCTGACTCTAGGCATTGACCTTAAGG
>DATNRE010000033.1:0-4637 GCA_036703685.1 Candidatus Obscuribacterales bacterium | reverse complement strand
CTTCTAGGAGGAATGAGATAATCACATAGAGCATTCCACCTACAACAACCCCCCCAATCACAACTGTTTTCTTACTTCCAGAAACGGGGTCTTTCCCTACAACTGCCTGACTGATAATTTGAGCATTTCCTACATTTTGATTTTCAGCAATTCTGACTTGTTGTAATCGAGTAGACAGGATTTCATAGGTTGTTTGAGAGGAGGTAACCTGTCGGGTCAGTTTCCGTTGAGTTTGTTCTAACTGAGGTAAAAGTAAAGCCCGTTCGGTTTGTTTTTTGCGAGCTTCTTCCAAAGACTTTAACTGACTAATTAAGCCCTCTTTTTCCGTCTCGTAAGTAATTAATTGTTGTACCAATGTTTGTTCTAAAGTGCTACTCTGTAACCCCCCCTTTAAGGGGAGTTCTTGAGTTCCTAGGGTGTTCCCTACCCGTGCGTCTAAAATTGCTTTCAGGGCAGCTTTTTCATTTTCTAAAGCCATAATTTCCGGGCTAGTATCGAGGAAACGAGTTCTCAGAACCGCTAATTGATCTTCAATTGCCTCCAGTTTCACTAACACCTGTTGTACCCCGGAGGATGCCATTAAGCTACTACGAGCAAGTGCTTCCTCCGAGGTGGTGTTCATTTTTTGGCGCATTTCCAAAACTTGACCATTAACCTTTTCCAACGCCGCTTCAATTTCTTCGATTTTGTTATCTAAGGCTTCAATAGTACCGACGACCGATAGAAGTTCTTCTTCTAAATTAACAATATTGTATTTTTCCTTAAACTCTCTTAATTCAGCTTCGGCGGCTTGAAGTTCTTGTTCTTGTTTAGGTAGCTGTGAACTAATAAATTTGCGGGCTGCCGCGGCTTCAGAACGATTGACTAAAATATTATTTTCAATGTAAAGCTCCATGACTTTATTAACAACAGCTTCAGCTTCTTTGGGGTCTGGACTTTCATAGGAAATCCCTAAAATATCCGTTCCCCGAATCAGGGAAACCCCCAAACTTTTGAGAAAGTCTTCATAGCCGACCGTTTCACCATCTTGGTCTTTTAAGTTTAATTCCTGAATCACACTCTCAACAATTGGAGCCGAACGAATGACTTCAGCTTCGGTGTCAATGGGAGTATTTTTGGCATCTAAACTATCCAGGGTACTAATTTTCTCTCCGGCATCCGTGACCAATGCCGAGGTAGTGCTGAGTTTTTTCAACCGTAATTTCCCAAAAGCGCCATAGGTTTTTTCACTGTTGATTGCCGTAAAAAAGGCAAATCCGATGGCAAGACAGGCAACCCCGGCTGCTGGCAACCAATGACGCTTGAGGATCAGCCAGTATTTTATAAAGTCAATATCTTCTGGATACTCTTGAGGTTCCATAACTACTTAATCATTCACCTATTTTGTTACACCATGCTCAAAGTGCAAAGACTCTTGAATTCTAGTCGGCAGCTATCGCCTGATTGAACTCAAACTTTAAGCATGACTGTGTTTAACACCATTGTAGGAGCTTAATTTAAGGATTGCGTGATCTGAATCTATCTCCTTACAAGGTCTGTTTGTATACTCGGTGGTGATTCCATATTTTCTTCCAGGTTCGGGTGATTCTCCCGATATTCGAGAATCCGACGATAGAGGTTCAATAAGGCTTCGGTGTAATGCTCAAGGGATAAAGGTTCGACCCGTTGACGCGCACCTGTTCCTAGAGATAATCTCAAAGCTGGATTTTTAATTAAGGACTCCATGGCCGTGGTCAGTTCCAGAATATGACCCGGGGTGACTAATAATCCGCTTTTGCCATGTTCAATCACTTCGGGTATGCCCCCGACGGGAGTAGTAATGATGGGAATACCCCAACTCATGGCTTCTAAAATAGCCATCGGTAGTCCTTCATTATAGGAGGGGAGTAACATCACATCACTTTCAGCTAATAACTGATCTCGTTGCTCTTGGTTAACCCAACCTAGAAAAACAATTTGCTTTTCAATTCCTAATTCTGTCGCTAAATTTTCAACTTCTGCAATTTCTCCGGTTCCGGCTAACACCAATTCAACTTGATTTCTATACTCCGGTTCCAACTTTGCCAAAGCGATCAAGATATCAAATATGCCTTTGCGTTTGTTAATTTTTCCTAGAAAAACAAATTTGAGTTTTCCTACTTTTTCGGTTTTCTGCCATTTTTCGGGAAGGGCCACCGGGTTATTCAGCACAACCACCCGTTCAGGTTCAAGATGACAGGTCTCAATATAATAATTCCGCCAACTCTCTGACAAGGCAATTAAACAAGCGGAACGTCGGAATAGGGCTGTAATTAGTTGCTGCATTCCTGGGGACAATTCGCCATAGAATTCATGAAATTCACAGCCATGGGTATGAAGAATAAACGGTTTACCCGTTGCCATACAGACTAAGGCAATCATACTTTTGCGAATCACACTTCCCCGTTCTGAGATATGGAGGTGAACTAGATCCCCTTCCTTTCTTGATAACTTTAACAAAAATGCCAAAAATGCTTTGATAAAGACTATGGCACTGGAGAGTTGGCGAAATCGACTCACTTGGCCATTCCATGTCGTGATATGGCGGATCGCGAAGTCCCTAGAAACGATGCTCAGAATCAATTTTGCCACACTACCCATTCCCCCACGCTCGGACGGAGAAGGCCCAAGCATGACGATGATTTTCTGTTTATCCATTATTGAGTTGATCTGTTGATAAATTATTAATCTGATATCCCCTGATGGAGTGCTACCCTGATAATCTGTGGATTGATCTACACGGCTTTGTTTGCTGAATGTGTCTTTGGGTAGATGTCTATTCCATTAATTTTGATTATAAACTTCCGAGGTAATTTTGGCTATACCTAGGAGTAAATCTATGGGAGCTTTTTCCCTTTCTAAAATTCAGAATATTCTGATTAATTGTTAATCGCTTCAATTTGGCGGACAACGGTTAAAGCCGAATAGGAAACCCCGGCGGTTCCCTCTCCGGGGTGGGTAGAATCTCCCACTAACCAAAGATGTTTGATCGGGGTACGATTTCCTAAGCCAAAGGGCCCAAAGGTGGACACCCGTTGACCGACTCCGCCGACCACTCCTTGATCCCGGGCGGTATAACGTTCAAAGGTGCGGGGTGTGGCGGCTTCTTGATGGAGGATGGTTTCTGGGCTTAGGTGAAAGTAAGAATTTAAACGGGCGATCGCTGTATCTGTATATTGTTGTTTTAACCCTGGATAATCTGTACAATCCCACCATTGTTGAGTTTCTGTAAAACTAGAAGCAATAATCGTGGCTTTTCCGGTGGGGGCGCGTCCGTCTCCGGGGTGACTGACGGAGACAAACAGGGAATTATTTTCACCGATGGGCCCTTGATCATAGAGGAATTGTAAATGGGGGGGACATTCGGGCGGTATGGCTTCTGCTTGTACTCCTAAATAGATGACAAATGCTCCTGATGGGGGGGGAAGTTGTGCAATTTTGCGTTGATATAGGGGGGATGAAAGGGAGAAGCGCAGATAACTTTTGCCCTGTTCATCTAATAATTTAATTAGGTTTTGGGGAGTAACATTAGCCACAATTTGATCGGCGGTTTCGGTGAATAATTTCCCGGTTTTTTGATTCTTAATGCTCACGGCGATCGCTTGACCCCTTTCGGTTTGAATGCCTTCAACGGTATGCTGCATGAATAGTTTTCCCCCATTTCTTTCTAGGGCCTGGACTAAGCGATCGCTCAAAACCTGCATACTGCCTTGCAGATGGGACAGTCCTCGGGGTTCCTGGGATACTCCCAAGGCCGTGGCCGCGTACAATAGGGCCGTTTCTTCCGTGTCCACTTGAGAATATAACTTCAGTTGCAGATCTAAAAAGGTTTTCAGACGCCGATCGCCGTCCAAATTGTACAACCGTAGGGCATCAGCCACCGTCATCAAGGCAAAAGGCAAGGTGATCAAGGTATCGGGACGAACCGCTTGAATTAATTGCCACAGATCCCATACATTCCCCGGGGGTAGCACCGGATCACGGGACTGAAACCGCCAACTGGCTTGAAATAGCGTCGCCATTAATTGCCAAAAGGGTTCACTCCCGGGAAACTGTCGTTGTCTTTCCCGTTGCCATTTTTGGGGATCTCGCCACACCTGAATGGGTTCGGTTTCTCCGGGTAAAAAAACAGCACAGGCGGGATCACACGGAGTTGCGGGGGGTAATTCTATCCCTAATTCCGTGAAAATACGGTGATGAATCCCACCGGGTTCGAGTCCGGCCACCTGCGTCGCCCCGACATCAAAGGTAAACCCCCGACGTTGAAAGGTAGAAGCACACCCCCCGGGGACAATTCCTTGGTCTAGGATTAAAACCGAATATCCCCGATGGGCGAATAACGCCCCGGCCGTTAATCCCCCAATTCCGGCCCCAATCACAATTACTCGTTTTGTGTTCACCATGACTCATCCTCCGTCCATTAATATTTATTAATAATGCTTCTAACTTCCGCCACTACCCAAAACATATAAACTCAATAAAGTGCCACTATTCCATAGTCCGTGCAGGAACATCGGAGCTAATAAATTGCGCGATCGCGTATACACAAACCAATTATCTTTGAGTTTGAAAGTAAACCAACCTTCGGGTAAGGGAAAATAGGGCTTAATCGAAAAATA
>DATNRE010000032.1:0-12821 GCA_036703685.1 Candidatus Obscuribacterales bacterium | reverse complement strand
TACTCCTAATTTTATGCACACTTGGCATTGGCAAACCTGGGATGGATTACCCTATTTAACCTGTAGTTTGCTCAAAGATTGGCAACATGGGTTTTTTACCCGTTCTTTTAGTCCTCGGACTCCCTCGGACTTAGTGGATGTTTTACAACCTGGGGTGAATGTGTATCGAGTTAAGCAGGTGCATGGAAATCGTGTCTTAAAAACCGGAACCGTTGACCCGGTGGATCATTTAGCATTAGAAGATCAACCCCTAGCCGAAGCGGATGGTTTATTTGCGGAAAACTCCTCCGAGGCGGTGTGGGTGGCTACGGCCGATTGTGTTCCGGTGTTAATTGCCGATGCTCAAACGGGGAAGGTGGCGGCGGTTCATGCCGGATGGCGGGGAACGGCCGCTAAAATTGTTCCCGAGGCGATCGCCCATTTTCAAGCCCAGGGGAGTCAACTCGAAGATCTGCGGGTGGCTTTGGGGCCAGCGATTTCGGGACAGGTCTATCAAGTTTCCCTGGATGTGGCGACCCAGTTAGCCCAAAGTTTGATTTCTGATACCGAGGGACTAGAACCGGTCTATCACCTCCCCAATTCCCCCCTACTTCCCGATCCGGAGCCGGATAAGGTTCGTTTAGATGTGCGACGATTTAATAGCCTACAACTAGAACAGTTAGGAATTGCACCGGAACAGGTGGCGATCGCTCCCCATTGTACCTATCAAGACCCGGAGGCTTTTTTCTCCTACCGTCGGGAACAATTGAAACGGGTGCAGTGGTCAGGAATTGTCAGTCAGTAGGATTAATCGATCAACGGTTTGGATCAAGATTGAGTTAAGCTTACAATAAATAAAACGGTATAAGAAAAAGTCTGATGAGCGAGCAAAGTCCCTACGAACAGCTTGGGGTTACCCTTGATGCCTCCTTTGATGAAATTCAGGTAGCCCGGGATCGCCTAAAACAGCAATATAGTGGCGAAGTTAAGCTGCTGCAATCAATTGAAGCGGCCTATGATGCCATTTTGATGGATCGTTTAAAGATGCGACAAGAGGGCAAAATTAAAGTCCCCGAACGAATTCGTTTTCCCGAACGAGTCGCGCCAACTCCGTCCTCTGGTGTTCAACCTGCGGCGAATTCAAAACCCAAGTGGTTCAGCCAACTGTTGGATACTCCCAGTCGGGCTGATTTATTATGGCCTTCTGGGGCCTATGTCACCTTGGCGGGTTTGAGCCTGTATTCGGGTTTTGGGCTCTCATTATTACAGCTAACTTTAGCCCTGGGTGTGGGATCTTGTCTTTATTTTCTCAACCGTAAGGAGAATAAGTTTGGTCGAGCCGTTTTGCTAACCGTTGCGGGTTTAATTGGAGGGTTAATATTAGGAAGTTTATTGAGTTCACTAGCAGGAGCGATCGCGGTAGAACGATTTATTGCTTTTATTACTTTTATTGTTTTGTGGCTTGTGGCTTGCTTTTTGCGTTAATTTCCCAGGGTTCAAAGTTACCGGAATTAGGGAACAGGCAACAGGCAACAGGCAACAGTCAAGAAAAGACTTTAGCGGTCTTTCAAATAGCAGGAGTCGGGAACAGGCAACAGGCAACAGGAAATAGTGAAGAAAAGACTTTAATAGTCTTTTTCCTCACTTTTAGGGGCGATTTCCATAAAAATAGGGCTAGATTTCTGGAAACAGAAATAGCCCTATTTTTATTTAAACGGATTCAATTTTTAGGAATTGAATTAAACAACCGCCGCCATTTTGACATCATTATTGGCTAACAGTTCTTGTAATTCATCGGCATCCACCGTTTCTTTATCAATTAAAACATCAGCTAATTGATTTAAAACATGGCGGTTTTCGACTAAGACTTGTTTTGCCCGTTTATAGGCGGCATCCACCAGCAGACGGACTTCCGCATCAATGGTAGAGGCGGTTTCTTCGGAAAAATCCCGTTCCGACATAATATCCCGTCCCAGGAACACATTCCCCTGTTGACGGCCTAAAGCCACCGGGCCAAGGCGATCGCTCATCCCATAACGGGTAATCATTTGACGAGCCACCCGAGTCACCTGTTGTAAGTCATTGGAAGCCCCAGTAGTGACTTCTTCTTCCCCAAAGATAATTTCTTCGGCAACCCGGCCACCCAAAGCCACGGCCATTTGATTTTCCAAATAGGAGCGGCTGAACAAACCGGAGTCCATCCGTTCTTCGCTGGGCATAAACCAGGTTAACCCCCCGGCTCGACCCCGAGGAATAATACTAATTTTCTGTACCGGGTCATAGTCGGGCATTAAGGCCCCTACTAAGGCGTGTCCGGCTTCATGATAGGCGACTAGGGTTTTGCGTTTTTCGCTCATCACCCGATCTTTCTTCTCCGGGCCAGCTAACACCCGGTCAATGGCATCATTGACTTCATCCATGGAAATTTCCGTCAAGTTACGACGGGCTGCTAAAATTGCGGCTTCATTTAACAGGTTGGATAAGTCCGCCCCGGTAAACCCAGGGGTACGACGGGCAATTTTATCTAAGTCCACATCTTTAGACAAGGTTTTGCCCCGGGCGTGAACTCGCAGAATTTCTGAGCGGCCATTATAGTCGGGACGGTCAACCACCACTTGGCGGTCAAAACGACCCGGACGCATTAAGGCCGAGTCTAAGACGTCGGGGCGGTTAGTCGCAGCAATAATAATAATTCCGTTATTGCCTTCAAACCCGTCCATTTCCGTTAATAATTGGTTCAGGGTTTGCTCGCGCTCATCGTTACCGCCGCCTAAACCCGCACCCCGTTGGCGACCTACGGCGTCAATTTCATCAATAAATACGATACAGGGGGCATTGGTTTTCGCCTGTTCAAACAGGTCACGCACCCGGGATGCACCCACACCCACGAACATTTCCACAAATTCCGAACCGGAGATACTGAAGAAGGGAACGCCCGCTTCTCCGGCGACGGCCTTGGCTAAGAGGGTTTTTCCGGTTCCTGGGGGGCCGACTAATAATACCCCTTTAGGAATTTTTGCCCCCACGGCCGTAAACCGATCGGCATTTTTCAGGAAGTCCACGACTTCGCTCAGTTCGAGTTTGGCCTGTTCAATACCCGCCACATCCCCGAAGGTGACTTGGGTTTGGGGTTCCATCTGCACTCTGGCTTTAGACTTGCCAAAGTTCATGGCTTGGCTACCGGGGCCATTCTGAGCGCGACGGAGTAGGAAAAATAACCCCACTAAGAGTAAAACGGGGAAAAACAGACTGCTCAGGGCTTTGAACCAGAAGCTCTCATCGTTTTGGGGTAAAACTGAAATATCAACGTTATTTTCGGTCAGAATATCGATCAGGGCCGGATCGTTGGGAAGGTTAACAATGACTTTATTCCCATCCTGAGCCGTAACTAGGGCTCGGGAGCGATCAGAACTGAGGCTGACCCGTTCAACTTTATTACTCTTGACTTCTTGAATAAAGGTACTATACTTCCAGCTTTCCCGGGTTTGGGGCTGTTTATCAAAAAAGGCAGTTGCTAATGCTAAGACGACAATGGCAAGCAGGGCGTATAACCCCGCATTTCTCCAGCGTTTATTCACCGAGGTCTATCCTCCTACTGTTGCGGCGAGTCTACAGGACTCATTAGTTATGGTATTGTTACTAATCTTAACGTATTTTTCATCAACGGTGCGTCGTGTCTTGTTTTGTGATCTCAATTGGTTAAGGATAAAGCTATTGATCGCCCCGCATCGGTGTCAACGACCGCCGAAAACTCCTGATTGTATCCTAGATTAGATCCCCCTAAATCCCCCTTGTTAAGGGGGACTTTGAACTCCGGTTCCCCCCTTTTTAAGGGGGGTTAGGGGGGATCGACCCTTAGAGAAGATTTCAGTTTTCTACCCTAGTTTTAGCCTGAAGTTGACACTAATGATCGCCCCGGCACTCGCGCGCAGTAATATAGTAAAAGATTTTTCCCTCAGTTGAGTTTAAGGTTAAACCACAGTGCAAGTTAAAAGTCAATCAAAATTTACCCAGAATTCCTTTTGTAAAGTTTGTGGTTCCATATCCCCTTATTTTGCTCAAGCTACGGTCTTAAATCGCTATAGGGTTGATTATTTTAAATGTTCGGTTTGTGGATTTGTCCAAACTGAAAAACCCTATTGGTTAGATGAGGCCTATGCTGATCCGATTGCCATGAGTGATGTGGGATTAGTAGCTCGAAATTTTAAATTTTCTCAAATCACTCAAGAGTTAATTATATCCTGTTTTAATCCTCAAGGCAAGTTTTTAGATTATGGCTGCGGTTATGGTTTATTTGTGCGGTTGATGCGGGATTTGGGGTTTGATTTTTATGGTTATGATCAATATTGTCAAAATATATTTTATCAGGGATTTGAAGGAAATCAACAAGAAAAATATGATTTAGTTACGACTTTTGAAGTGTTTGAACATTTTATTAATCCCCTGGAGGAAATTGAAAAATTATTGCAGTTTTCTAAAAATTTATTATTCAGTACCCAACTGCTTCCGGCGGATCATCCTCAACCGGATCAATGGTGGTATTATGCCCTCCATGAAGGTCAACATATTGGGATTTATACCTATCAATCTTTATTAAAAATAGCTGAAAAATTTAAGTTAAATTTATATTCTGATGGCAGTAGTTTACATCTATTAACCGAACACAAAATATCAGGATCAGCATGGAAAAAAGCCATATCTATAGAAATTTCTCCCCAGACTTTACCCTCACTCACGGAACAGGATTTTTTAAAAGCTGTAGCTAATCGTCAATCGATAAATTCTGATCAGCAATCAATTAAAATTATTATTGATGGGGTATTTTTCCAAATTCGTAATACTGGAATTGCCAGGGTATGGAAATCCTTACTGGAAGAATGGTCTACAAAAGATTTTGCTCAACAAATTATTGTTTTAGATCGTGAAGGCACTACCCCTAAAATTCCTGGGATTAAATATTATCAAATTCCTGAATATAATTATGATAAAATTGTAGAAGATCGCCAACTATTGCAAAATATCTGTGATCAAGAAAATGCGGATCTGTTTATTTCCACCTATTATACTACTCCCCTAACCACACCTTCGGTTTTTATGGGATATGATATGATTCCAGAGCAGTTAGGGCTGGATTTAACGATTCCCATGTGGCAAGAAAAGCATCATGGAATTGAACACGCATCCGCTTATATTACGATTTCTGAAAACACGGCTCAGGATTTAGTTCACTTTTTCCCTAAGATTAATAAAAATCAAATTACCGTCGCCCATTGTGGTGTTCCGGCCGTATTTTCCCCCGCAACTTCAGGAGAAGTTCAACAGTTTAAATTTAAATATAGCATCAATAAACCCTATTTTATTTTAGTCGGTCAACGCTTAGGTGCGGGAGGATATAAAAATACTCTATTATTCTTTAAAGCACTGACTCAACTGAAAAATAATCAGGATTTTGAAATTGTTTGTGTCGGAGGAGAGCCCACTTTAGAAGCTGAATTTTATCCCTATATTCAACAGTTTAAAATTCATTTATTACAATTGAGTGATCAAGAATTAAAACAGGCTTATTCCGGCGCAACTGCATTAGTTTATCCCTCTAAATATGAAGGGTTTGGGATGCCAATTATAGAGGCGATGGCCTGCGGTTGTCCGGTGATTACCTGTCGAAAAGGTTCAATTCCAGAAATTGCCGGGAATGCGGCTTATTATGTGGATGAAGACCAGGTTTTAGAAATGTTAAAAGCCTTAGAACAAATTCAAAAACCCGAAATTTATCAACCGTTAATTCAAGCGGGTTTACAACAATCTTCTCAATATTCCTGGTCAAAAATGGCTAATATTATTCAACAGACTCTCATTCAAACCGTGCAAAATTTAAAAACATCAACAAAACCACTGGATTTTCAAGACTTTACCTATTCTAAACGCAGTCATTTTAATCAATTTAAACGGTTTAAAGCCTATAGCAATATTAATCCTGATGCTTGTGATCTGAAAATTTATCAAGATTTATTAGTCTATAATTTTATCACCCAAAATTTACCCAAAGGTGCAAAACTATTAGAAATTGGTGGGGGAAATTCTCGGGTTTTAGAAGCATTAAAACAGGACTATGAATGCTGGAATTTAGATAAATTTGAAGGGGTAGGAAATGGCCCCAATCAAATTCAAAATTACGCCAACTCTCGGATTATTTTAGACTATATTGGCAACTTTAATTCTGAACTTCCTGATCAATATTTTGATTGTGTTTTTAGTATTTCTACCCTGGAACATATTACGGAGGATGAAATAACCTTTGATAAAATTACCCAAGATATGGATCGGATATTAAAACCCTTGGGGTTTTCCTTACATTGTTTTGATGTGGTGGTGAAACCCGCCGAAGTTTGGACAAATCAATTTTTACCCTATTTATTTAAGACCCAAAAAACCTTAAATTCCAGAATTGATTTTGATCAAATTAAACGTGATCCTGATTTATATGGAATGTCGGAAAAAGCCTATCGTCAATTTTGGCAACCCACAACCCAAAAATCCTATCAAGAATTTGGTCAACCGATTTCCTATAATATTCTCTGGCAAAAATCCGCAATAAATTTTAGATCTGTATCTCCTAAACTGATTATTTCTTCATCTTTACCTAAAATTTCTATTGTTACTCCGTCTTTAAATCAAGGTGAATTTTTAGAGGAGTGTATTGATTCAATTTTGAGTCAAAATTATCCTAACTTAGAATACATAATTATGGATGGGGGAAGTACGGATAATTCCGTTGAAATTATTAAAAAATATGAGAAATATTTAACCCATTGGCAAAGTCAAGGAGATGGCGGTCATTATGCGGCGGTGAATGCGGGATTTCAAAAAACAACCGGTGAAATTATGGGATGGTTAAATTCCGATGACAAATATCATCCCGATGCTTTTTATAAACTGGCGGCAACATTTGGGCAAAATAAACAGGTGGAATGGGTGATGGGAATTCCGACGGAATGGGATAGAAATGGGAAACATATTCATAGTCAAATGCAGACACCTTTATGGTCAAGAAAAATGCTTTTAGATAAACAATGGGTCGAACAATATCAACAATTACAACATACTTGGATTCAACAAGAAAGTACATTTTGGACGCGATCGCTCTGGGAAAAAGCCGGATCAAAACTCCAAACCAATCTCAATTTAGCAGGGGATTTTGAACTATGGTTGCGTTTTTCTCGTTATGCTCCTTTGTATTTATTAAGAAGTTTGATCGGGGGATTTCGTACCTATGATACCCAACGTTCTAAAATTTATCGAGAGCAATATTTTCAAGAAGTTAAACAAATTGTTCAAGAGGAATTACAATTAATTGAACAAGGTAAATATTCTGCTGAACAGCTATCTCCCCCTGTAATTGTGTTAGAAGATCATCAAGTTTTAGCCTTAAAACAACAGGTATTAAATGAACCCAAAATCAAAGTATCTGCAATTATTTCTACCTATAATTCGGCATCAATGATGTCGGGAAGGTTAGAAAATTTAGTTGGTCAGACTTTATTTCAACAAGGAAAATTAGAGATTATTGTTGTTGATTCCGGTTCCCAGGAAAATGAACAAGATATTATTTTAGAGTTTAAAAAACAATATCCTGACTCGATTATTTATATTAAAACTGAAGCAAGGGAACCGATTTATCAAGCATGGAATAGAGGAATTGCGATCGCCCGGGGTGAATATATCACAAATCAAAATACCGATGATCGTCTCAAATTAAATGCTTTAGAACGATTATCTACCTATTTAGATGAACATTCAGAAGTTATATTAGTACACGCCGATCAGCAAGCGGTATCACCGGGAGAAAGTGTTAATTTAGAACAATTAAATGGCAAACCCCACTGGAAATGGCCGGAATTTTCGCGTTTAAAATTATTATTTTCAGCACAGGTAGGTTCTCAACCGATGTGGCGAAAATCCCTACATCATAATTATGGATTATTTGATCAAACCTTAAAAGTTCGAGGAGATCAAGATTTTTATATTAGAATTGCTAATGCAGGTGAATTCCATTTTATTCCAGAAATATTAGGGACTTTGAACTTATCAGAAAACTCCTTAAGTCATCAACAGGATTTAAGTCGTGAAGAAGAAGTTTTAATCTTTAAAAGATATACCTCCTCCCGGGAAAAATTAGCTCAATTTTTGAATCATCCTCAAATTCAACCCACGGATCAAAACTATCAAATTTTAGTCAATAATTTATCCTGTGATTTAGCAAATCAGGTTTTATCACAGTTTCATCTGCCCTTTTATATCAAATTAATCACGGAATTATTAAACTCTGTCGTTGAATTGGGAACCTATCAACAAACAGTACAAACTAATTTATTAAGAATTTGGAACCGTTTTTCTGACCCCGCCACCCGATTTCAATTTATGAAAACCTTATCACCCCAAATCATAGAAACTTGTGATGAGAAAATTCAACTTAAAGGAGAGGGGATGGAAAAAATTGATCCTGTTCAAATGTATATTAATTTATCGAAACTTAGTCAAGTTAATTCCCCTAAAATTGATCCGGTTTTTTCCCCTCAACCTCGACCCTTTTGGTCGGTGATTATTCCCAATTATAACGGGGAAAAATATATCGAACAGGTGTTAAATAGTGTTCTGACTCAAGCTCCCAGTTCTGAAGAAATGGAGATTATTATTGTTGATGATTGTTCAACTAATCCAGAGATTGAAACCATAGTTAAAAATATCGGTAAAAATCGTGTTAAATTCTATCGACAACCGCAAAACTTAGGGTTAATTCCTAACTGGAATGATTGTATTAAACGGGCTACGGGGCAATGGATTCATCTTTTACATCAGGATGATTTAGTCCTCCCTGGATTTTATACTCGGATGCGAGAACTATTAGAAAAAGAACCCACCGCCGGGGCTGGATTTTGTCGCCATTATTATATTGATGAACAAGGAAAACAACGCTCCCTTTCTGCATTAGAACAGGAAACAAATGGGATTATTTCTAATTGGTTAGAACGCATTGCTGTGATGCAGCGTATTCAATTTGCTGCTATGGTGGTTAAACGCAGTGTTTATGAGACATTAGGAGGATTTTCTGAGAATGCAGGTTCCGCCGCTGACTGGGAAATGTGGAAACGAATTTCCGCCTATTATCCTGTAGCCTATGAACCCCAACCTTTGGCCTGTTATCGTTTACATTCAACTTCAGAAAGTTCTAAGTTAATTTCCATTGGAGCTAATATTTCTGATACGTTAAAATCGATTGAAATTTCTCAATCCTATTTACCCGAAAATTTAGCCCTTAATTTATCGAATAAAGCCCGAGAACACTATGGTTTATATGCTATTAATACCGCTCAACAACTGTTAGTTAATGGGGAGGCTAAGGCCGTAATTTCCCAAATTCAAGAAGCATTAAAGTGTAGTCAATCCGATGTTGTTAAACAAGCTATTATCGAGTTATTTACTCCTCAAAAACCCAAAGCTCAAATCAAAACCTTAACTCCGGCTCAAATTTTAGCGGAAGTTTCCCATTTAACCGAAGAATACAAGAAAACTAATAACCCCGATTCCCTGCGGCAAATTCGGCAAATTATCGCTCAATATTGGTTAGCTTTAGAATCAGAGAATTTAGAAAAAACCTATGGCGGAGAAATCGGTCAAGCCCATAAAATTCTACTCAATAGTGGGTTAAAAAATGAAGCATTAACCTCCCTCGAAAAAGCTCAACTTCAAGATTGGTATACCTATCTAAAACACGGGTTAAATCAACCGAAAGGAATACAACATTTATTAGCAATTATTTTATATAGCTATCCCTATCAATTATCCCCTAATTGGTATATTCAAGCTCCAATTCCTAAATGGTTTTTACCGGATTATTTTGAGTTTATGTTAGCTGTCCCTCAATTTTTCCAAGAGCGGGGGGAAACTGAACTCTATTATCGTTATTTAGAAAATTGGATTTCTTATATTCACGAGCGGTTTATCAGTCATCCTGAGTTTTCAATTTGGCAGGAATTAGCCTGGAAATTTACCCAAATCGCTAACTTTATTCCCCTATATTTTAATACCGCTAATCTCAAAGATATTTATATTAAACGGGCGGAAATTATGGAATTTGCCCTGACTCATTTGGGTTATTCCATAGACTATCAGTTTCCCCAACGTCCAACTCATCAAAAGATTCGCGTAGGAATTCTGAGTAACCATTTTCTACCCCAAACCGAAACCTACTCAACCTTACCTGTTTTTGAGTATTTAGATTCCACTCAATTTGAGGTGATTTTATATACTCTACAATCGAATAATCATCCCCTAGAAAAGTATTGCCAAAGTCGAGCAGAACGTTTTGTAAAACTGCCTAAAAATGTCTCAGAACAGGTGCAATTAATCCGTAATGATGATTTAGATATTCTCTTAATTGGAACTAATATAACGGCCGTTAATCACGGGATTACGTTGTTAGGATTACATCGGTTAGCCCGCATTCAAATCACATCAACATCATCCTGCGTAACTACGGGAATGCGCAATATAGATTACTATATTTCAGGAACTTTAACGGAAATAAAACAGAATCCCCAAGCCCAATATCGGGAAAAATTAATTCTTTTAGAAGGGACAGCCCACTGTTTTAGTTATTATGCAACTCCCCCGGAACTTCCCCAAGTCATTCCCCATCGTTCGAGTTTAGGAATTTCTGAACAAGCGGTTGTTTTTATCTCCGGTGCTAATTTCTATAAAATTATTCCTGAACTGCGAGAAACCTGGGCTAAACTATTAGCAAAAGTTCCTAATTCCGTGTTAGTTTTATATCCCTTTAACCCCAATTGGGCATCCCAATATCGGGCGCTTCCCTGGATTAATAATTTTAAAGCCCTTTTAGCAGAATATGGGGTTGATCCGAGTCGTTTAATTCTCATTAAACCCCAAGGAAGTCGCAGTGATATTAAAGAATATCTGAAATTAGCGGATATTTATTTAGATTCCTACCCTTTTTCTGGGGTCAATTCTTTAGTTGATCCCTTAGAAGTGGGTTTAGTTCCTGTGGTTCGAGATGGGGATGTGATTCCTTCGTTTTCCCCTGATACATCCCAAGCGGGAGAGGTTTTTGTGGTGCGAGATAGTGGGTCATTCCGTTCCTTAATGGCGGCTTCTTTGTTGCGATCGCTCTCCCTTGATGATTTAATTGCGAATAGTGAAGAATCCTATATTAATTTAGCGATAACCCTTGCGAATACTCCTCAACTGCGACAACAAAAAAGCCAAGAAATTCAACAAAAAATGCAACAGAATCCTGAATTTTTGGATAGTCGCACCTACTCGGCTAAAATGGGTGTAATTTTTCAACAGTTATTCCAAAATTGGCAACAAAACCAGCATCATTCGCCCTCTATTCAACTCAATAGTCGAGAAGCAATTCAACAGTATTTATCCGCTTTGGTCAATCATATCAATCATTATGAATTAGAACCCCATAATCAAGCAATTGTTAATCAGTTGCGTTCTATTCGGAAAATTATGGTGGAACATTGGCTAAAAATTCCGCCCGAACAATTAGAAAAAATGTATACAACGGATTTAGGAAAAGGATATCAAATTCTTCTGAATCGAGGAATTCAATGGGAACCTTTAACCCCCGAAGAAGAACAATTAGTGAGCCAAATTACCCAACAGGCGATAGGACTTAAACAGTCTGATTCTTTAAATCATTTAATGGTATTAATGTTATATTATCCCCCGGGAAAAATGGTTGTTGCGAATGCAGAAACCCGTTTACCTGAATGGTTATTAAAAGAATATCAACGGGTCTTTGAAAATCCATCAGCTTTAGAAAAAGTAACGGTATCGGATGTTGGCAAAAATCAACCCTTAACTCCTATTGAATCCTTCCAAAATCGGTTAATTGGATGTGTGAATTTATATAAAATTGATCCGGCTAATGCTGCTATTGTTGAGGAATTACGTCAAATTCGCCGACAATTTGCTGATTTTTGGTTGGGTTTGGAAGCCACACAATTAGAATCGGTTTATCAAAGTGCAGTCGGTCAAACCTATCGAACCCTATTATATAGTGGATTTTCTCAAGAAACTTTAACAACTACAGAACAGCAATTCATTAAAACCTTAGCCACTCAAATGAATCAAGGATTGAATCAAATGGAGACGATTAAACCCCTATTAGCGGTGTTATTATATTGTCGCCCTGAACAATTACAAATTCAGGATTTATCTCGTTTACCCCAATGGTTTCGTCCAGATTATGAACAGTTGAGTCATCAATAAACCAGTAATATTGTTGCGCCGTTGTTGCGCCGTTGTTGCGCCGTTGTTGCGCTTCAGCGCATCTCTTATCAATCCTAAAGCATCAACAACAATTATTCTATAAATGTGAATAATTATGAACATTTACTTAAACAAACCATGTTTTTAGGCCGTTGTTGCGCTTCAGCGCATCTCTTATCAAGCCTGAAGCATCAACAACAATTGTTCTATAAATGCGAATAATTATGAACATTTACTTAAGGCTTTAGTTTAATAAGAAGTGCGCTCAAGCGCAACAACGGTGGCTAGGTTTTTATCTAATATCGTAGCCGAATAAATTTGGGTCTACTTCGGTTAAATTCAGATCATTTAATCCATATTCTGCCCAACGTCGTGTTACCATTTCGGCCGTATCAATATCTGACTCTAAAGGTTCTCCCCATTCGTGATTGGTTTCCGGGGGTATTTTTGTAGTTGCATCTATCCCCATTCTTCCCCCTAATCCGATTTTTTGACTAGCAAAATCTAAGGTATCAAAAGGCGTATCAGGAAGAATAAAAACA
>DATNRE010000031.1:0-6235 GCA_036703685.1 Candidatus Obscuribacterales bacterium | reverse complement strand
GGTTAACTATTGATGCTCGGACAAATAATATTTTATCCAAATTCAAAAAACCGAACACCCCTAATCATCCTATTGAGAATAATCGGATTTTCCAAAATATTCAAGCATCTTTTAACCGCTTCTCCACAAAAACCACCCCAGAAGATATCGGTTTAATTTCCGCAACTATCCCAAAACCCTTGACAAAAACACCAAATTGTGTTATAGAATCCGATCAAGTTCCTCCTAATTCATCTTCCCCCACCTACGAACCCGACTGGCTAGAAGCCCAGGTGACCTCAACCGGATATATTAAACATCCCCTGGAGAAGATTTTGGGATGGTTAGATCAAATTATGGTGAAGGTGGAGGAGGCGATCGCGAAAACTTGGTATTGGTTTACTCATTATGAGTAATGGGGAATAGGGAATGGGGAATGGGGAATAGGGAACAGGGAATGGGGAATGGGGAATGGGGAATAGGGAATGGGGAATAGGGAATGGGGAATAGGGAAGAATACTGTACCGTAATTGTTGCAACTGTTCTGGCAAGTGCTAGATACAAAAATGACCCTATAGGCGCGCATAGATTACCCATTATAATAATAACACAAAATCAATTCTTGTCAAGGGGGTAGAAAAAGAATCCTTAAAGCAAAGGATATTTTAGGATATGATGGTAAAGTTGTGCCTCTGGCATAGCAGCTATAAATAGACTCTTACAGCCTCGGAGAAATTCACAAATGCTGACCCTGAAAATCGTAGTTAATATCGTCGTTTTGTTCTTCTTTAGTTTATTTGTGTTTGGTTTCCTGTCCAATGACCCTGCCCGGAACCCCAAACGTAGAGACTTAGAATAGAGCAGCATGGAAGTTGTCTCAACAGAAGTTGGGGCATGAACATCAAAACCAGATGCCGACAACCTCTGTGAACAAAATCCCTGATATGATAAAAACCTGGAGTGTCATTAGTGATCATCCCTAGCGATTAATCACTGATGACATTGTTTTTGCCTGTTCGCTCAAAGGGTTGAGTTCTGGCTATTTTGTGGAGTTCCGTTACAGCAAGTATGCCCTACCCACCACTACCCCCTGAACCGCCCCCAATTATTCGTCATCTTCCCCAACCCCAGAGTCCTGAAACCGGGAGAATGGGATTAGCACCACAAATATCTTCCGGGGTCAAAACCCCAAGCACCATCAGCTATCCCCTACCTGAATATCAAATTCAGGAACCGTACCCCCTATCCGCAGAAAGGCTGGGGTCTGTCGTTACCGTAGAAACCGCCGAACCCTTAACCGATGATCAATATCGGTTCCATTCCTCCTTCACCTTTACCGATCGCGATGATTCCTGTGAGTCCCCCTGTAACGCCATCGTTGTCACCCCCCCCCAGACTCCCACCCCAGAATCCACCGTTATCCCCGTTCCTACCCCCGCAGATATTGTAGAAATCACCGCCGATCGGCAAGAATACGATCAACAACGGCAAATTGTCATTGCTCAAGGCAACGTGATAGTGCGGTTTCGCCAGTCCTTAATTGATGCGGATCAGGCCCAAGTTAACCTAAGTACCCGTCAAGTCATTGCCCAAGGGAACGTGGCCCTAACCCGAGGAAATCAGGTGATTCGGGGCGATCGCATGGATTATAACTTCGTCCAAAGTACCGGGTCTGTCTACCAAGCCAACGGCGTTGTTTATACCCCTTCATCTGGCACGGATTTAAGCGTGGTTGACCCCCTGACTCCCGGCGTTACCCCCCTCCTAAGCTCCCCCATTAGTGACCGAATTACCGCCGCCCAACCCTTAGCCAAAGTCAAGGCCGATGGGGGATTAAATGCCTCCGTCTCCGCCGGAGGGGGTGACTCCTTTGGGGTACAGGGGAGCGTCAACCGCCTCAGATTCGCCGCCGAACGAATTGATTTGTTTGGGGATGGGGGATGGGAAGCCCAACAGGTCAGAATTACTAACGATCCCTTTTCTCCCCCGGAACTGGAATTAAGGGCCGATACCGCCCGATTTACCCGGGTTTCTCCCCTGCGGGATGAACTGATTACTACGAAATCCCGGCTAGTGCTGGATCAATCCTTTAACCTGCCCCTATTTCGAGAACGCACGGTTATTGATCGCACAGAAAAAGAACCCCTGCCCTTTTCCATTGGTTATGATCTCAGGGATTTTGGGGGATATTATATCCAAGGCAATCTTCCCTCCGTTCCCCTGGGCCCCTTAACATTACGAGTCGCCCCTCGCTTGTTACTCCAACGGGCCTTTCAAGAGAACGTCGCCCCCTTCGATCCTAAAGCCCTAGGGTTAGAAGCCCAGTTATCCGGGTCAGTTACCCCAACGACGCAATTAAGGGGATTTGTAGCTTTAAATACCCTAGAAAATTTCCCCGATCTTGATGAAGAAGCCCTCCGTAGTAGTCTGCGTATTAACCAACAATTGGGGGCGGGGTTTGCCCTGAATGGGGAATATAGTTACCGCAACCGTCTGTTTAATGGGACTTTGGGATATCGTACGGTGTGGAGTAGTTTGGGGGCGGTGTTGACTTCTCCTAGGATTGCTTTAAACGACCAAGGGGCGACCTTTAGCTTTCAGACCTCCTATCAATCGGTGACGGCCGATAGCGACAGCCTGGAATTACTCAAACCGACCCGTGTGAATGATCGAGTCACCTTAGATCGTTATGAGGCCTTGGGAACGTTAATTTATCCCGTTTTATTATGGCGGGGGGAAGGCTTACCCGCAACGGCTACGGAAGGTTTACGGTATACCCCTCGACCCGTGATTCCCTTCGTACAATTGGCTTTTATTGCCCGAGGAGTGACCACCCAATATAGTCAGGATTATTCCCAATCCTATCTGAGTACCTCCGTCGGGGTGCAAGGACAATTAGGTCATTTTTCTAAAGACTTTTTAGACTATACGGGATTTAGCCTTTTTTATACTCAAGTGGTATTAGATGGACAATCGCCCTTTTTGTTTGATCGTTTAGTCGATCAACGGGTATTAAGTATGGGATTAGTACAGCAACTTTATGGGGGGTTAAGGGCTGGGATTGAATCGGCGGTTAATTTAGATAATGGTTTATCATTAAATAATGAATTAACCTTAGAATATAGTCGCCGTACCTATGGATTAATTCTGAGGATTAATCCGGTGCGTCGAATTGGGAGTATTAATCTGAGGATTAGTGATTTTAACTGGATCGGAACCCCAGACCCCTATTTTGGTTCTACTCCCGAAATAGAAAATTAGGGTATAAAGTTGATGATTATAAAACCCAGGAGGTGATTTTTCTGTTTGCTGTAGAATTTCCTTTTAGCGAGGAAGAACCCCGTAAATATCTGGCAGCGGCACCGATAGAAGATCCTTGGAGCCTTTCGAGTTCGGTCAAACCCTCGGATTTGCTCAAATATTATGGTTTTGAATTAGCAGACCAGACCCCGGAACAAATTATTGAGCGCTGGGAAAAACACTATGATCCAGATTGGTTTTTACCCGCTATTTTAGAATCTTTATATCAGGGACGCTATAAAGCAATTTCTGTGGAACATATTTTAATATCTTGGCAACGGCGAGGAAAAAAAGTATCTCATTTTACTTCCGACTTTGAGCGTTTAATTTGTCATCGGTTTCCCAAAAATTTATTATTAGAAAGTCAAAATAAAAATATATCATCCATAACAGAGCCTATCCTTAAATCTTCAGAAAGTCATGAATTAGACCCTGATGAAATTAAAAAACTATCCCTAAAACACCCTAATTTTCACCAGAAGTTAAAGGGATTTATGGGGGATAAAGAAAAAGAAAAAGCTAAACCTCACTCTCGTTCAATTAATCCGAAGCCGTGACATTTTCATAAACTCCCTGATCTCGTTTGACCAACTTAGTAAACCCGGCATTTTTATAATCGGCGTTAGACGTTGGAATTGATAGCATGGGCGCACTCAGTACCCGACGAACCGGGGCATCTTGGGGGGTATTTCCCGGGTCACAGTTGGCTAACTGACATACCTCCCCCCAGGTAGTAATCTCTTGGGTATAGGAGTGCATCACTTCTAGGGTTTGGTTATTGCTGGGACAAAAATAATCGTAGATTGGCATAGCAAAGTCTTGGATTTGAATAACGACAAATTGGTGTTACCCCAATTAGGGATAATTTTATCCAAAGTTTTAGCAAATGGGAAGGGGAAAGAAAACCGGATGCAATTTTGCCAAAATCGGGGATAATACAAAAGTTGAGGTAATCATTTTGGCGCTTTGACTCAACGGGATGCTGTTCTTGACCATCCCAGGTAAAACCAGAGTTAACTGTTTTTAGAATGATCAATTGGAGGGAAAATACAATTCAAATTGAGCCTAAACTTTAATGAATTTCTAAATTAACTGCACTGAGTAAGTGTTAAAAAAACTGTCAAATATAGCTGTGAATGAGGATAAATCCATGAGTGATTTTAAACCAACTCCCGAAACCAATATGACAACGACTCAACTTTTAGATCGCTATCAACTCCATGATGCTAATACCCTCAAAATCTGGGCGAGTCTCCATGGAATTTCCCAACAAAATGATCTATTTGCTCCGGCGGAAGTTGACTTAATTGATCATGTGCATCATCATATTTATAATTTGGGAATGACCGTTGACGAATATCAAAATTTCTTAAATAATCGCCTAAATCGAGTGCAAGCAACGGTAGAAGTTCACCCCCCAATTATTGAGCAAAATCCCGTTTCTGATCCGATCACAACCGACGCGACTCAAGCTGTAGAATCTTTGATGGAGCAGTATTCAGAAGCAATTGAATTCATGGGAGAAAGAATTGCTGATCATTTCATTGATGAATTAGATTTATCCGTAATGCGTCATTTGGCAAAAAAAGTGAAAGAACGTCAATTATTGAATGGTCAAGTCCCTAAACCAAATCGTTTTTTAAGAACTATTCAAGCGGTATTAAAACCGAAAAACAGTCCTTTATTAACCTCTCCTTCCCCCGAAGAAAGCACTGTTCAAATGGAAAGTAATCACCGTTTAGGTTAATTAAGAAATAGATAGGGGTTTAGGTGGATAGTTAACCTGTAACCCTCCAGCTAAACCCTCAACCCTTGAATTAAACTCGCCCCATGGACTCATCTTTAAATCCCAAGACTTTTGTTAAATATTTATATCAACAGGCTAATTATCATTTAGTCCATCAACAGCTTGATCAAGCTCTTTCTATTTGTTTGGTGGCTCTTAATTTAGATCCAGACTATGCACCTATTTCTAAAATGTTAGGGGTGATTTGGCAAGTTCAAGAGGATTTTGAACAGGCGGAATTTTGGTATCAAAAAGCCTTAAAACTACAACCAAATTATGCAGAAGTCTATGGGAATTTAGGAGATATTTATAGTCAAAAACAAGACTGGGAAACGGCAATTTTTAATTACAGAAAAGGGATAGAATATAATCCTAATTTAGCGGTAATTTATCAAAAGTTAGCAAAGGTTTTAATCGAAATTGATCAACAGGATGAAGGGGAGGAACTCTGGTACAAAGCCTTACATTTAGAACCCAATTTAGGGACATTTGCTGATTATTTAACCTTGGGAAATAGACTTTTTCAAAAACGGAAAATTAGTCCCGCAATTTTTTGTTATCAAAATGCCATTCAGGCTAACCCCACTGGATACGAACCCTATCATAATTTAGGAGAGGTTTATCTTCAACTCCAACAGTGGGAGAATGCCGCCCAAGCCTATAGTCAAGCTATTGAAAGGAATGCTCAAGGAGTGACTTCCTATATGGGTTTGGGAAATGCTTATAAGCAATTAAGAAAATGGGAAAATGCTATTCATTGTTATCAGCGAGTGATCGAATTAAATCCTACGGCTTATTTACCTCATTTTCAAATTGCAGAAATTAAGTTTAAATTACAACAATGGGATCAGGCGATCGCCCATTATCAAAATGCCCTAAAAGTGGAAGATAAAAACCCATTTATCTATTTATCTTTGAGTCGAGCTTATAGTTATCAAAAACAATGGGAAGAAGCGATCGCAGCTTCTCAAAAAGCCCTCCTATTAAGTCCTGATTTACCTCATGCTCATACCCATCTAGGGAACTTTCTATCGGAAATCGGAGAGCTAGAAACCGCCATCCAAGCCCATCAAAAATCCCACTATTTAAGGGGATGGAATTCTAGTTTAGAAAAAGGTTATAGTTTTACAAAAGATTGGTTTACTGTTAATATTCTCCAGTGGGAAAAAG
>DATNRE010000030.1:0-16943 GCA_036703685.1 Candidatus Obscuribacterales bacterium | reverse complement strand
CTATAGGTTTCTTTTAATCCTTCGGGGTCAATAACTCGAATTGTATCCTCTGAGGAATCACTGGATTTGGCCGCTTCAATTAATTTGACTTTCTGCATTCCCTTGAGAACTTGTTCAACGGTGCGGTGGTTTAACTGACTGGAACGGGCGATCACATCAATAGGCAAATCAAAGGTATAAACTCCGTCGGACTGGGGTTGATTCCCCAAACTCCGTTCTTGATAAACCAATGCTCGCAACAGCGCCGCCACGGCTTGAGGAGGATAGGAACTGCAATTAAGTAGATGATACTGAAATTTTTCCCGCAGTTCAAAGAATTTATCATAGCGTTCTTGTACCACTGGACTATCCTGATAAATCGCTTTCAGGATATCCAGGGGGAGTTTAATCACATCGGTGGTTTTATAGGCTTCGACTAAACTAGGAAACGCCCGACTCATCTGGCCAAAACTAAAGGGAAGATTTCTCATCCCGAAACATCCCCCCGGATAGCTGATGGTAATAATTCGGTCTAGGGGGGTACTGCGAATAATGATTGGCCCGCCACTAATAATAATGTAGAGAACATCTAAAAAGATATTAGGACGAAAGGCTGTATAGACGGGGCGGTTGGAATATAGCTTTTCGACAGCAAGGTCGCCTCGAAGGTAAGGAGCCAGCCAGTTAATCTCTAAGTCTCGGAACAGGTAGTTACTCTCAATCAAAAGTTTTGCTAACTCCGCGCTCGGTGCTTCAGGTACTTGTGCTGCCATATTTTGCGTTCCTACTGTCTATTTCTATCTTGACATGGCAAAGGCATTTGGTTACAAACAGAACCCCGTAAAATTTGTAATGCAGATGTATTGAAATTCAATCTAACTTGGTATAGAATTAAAACACAGTCAAAAACAAAAGGCTGTGTAAATGAATCTCAGCCTAATTTCAGGAGTCTGATCATGCGAATTCGTTCATCGCTGTCCCCAAAACCTTCCTCTGTTCAGGTTATTCGTTGCGTCCTCGCCGGACTGGCAATTAACGCGATGGCGGTTGCTTGCTCCTCACCGAATACCGCCAGCAATTCATCGCCTCAAGCTCCATCGGATCAACCCATTAAAATTACCCTCGTATCCTACGCCGTCACTAAAACGGCCTATGAAAACATCATTCCTAAGTTCGCCGCCCAGTGGAAAGCCCAAACCGGACAAACCGTAGAGTTTGAACAAAGTTATGGCGGCTCAGGCTCCCAAACCCGTGCCGTTATTGATGGACTCAATGCCGATGTGGTAGCTTTGGCCCTGGCCGGAGATACCGCCAAAATTGAGCAAGCCGGACTCATCCAACCCGGTTGGGAACAGGAACTTCCCAATGAGTCTATACTGCATAAATCCGTTGCGGCTTTGGTGCTCAGAGAAGGCATCACCAACGTCCAGGGATGGTCGGATTTAACCCGAGATGATATTCAGGTGATTACCGCTAACCCCAAAACCTCCGGTGGGGCCAAGTGGAATGTTTTGGCTTTATGGGGTTCCGTCACCCAAGCTGGAGGCACCCCAGAGGCCGCCCAAAGCTTTTTAGAAAGTGTTTTTAGTCGCGTTCCGGTTTTGCCTAAAGATGCCCGGGAAGCCAGTGATGTATTCTTCAAACAGGGGCAAGGAAATGTCTTAATTAATTATGAAAATGAGGTAATTTTAGCCCGTCAAAAAGGGGACAAACAACCCTATGTTGTGCCAACGGATTATAACATTTCCATTGATAACCCCGTTGCCGTTGTCGATGCCAATGTTGATAAAAATGGAACCCGTAAAGTGGCAGAAGCCTTTACAAAATTTTTGTTTACACCGGAAGCGCAAAGAGAGTTTGCTAAAGTGGGATTCCGACCCGTTGAACCTACGGTTGAAGTAGAATTTGCCAGTCAATTTCCCAAAGTTGAAAAACTATTTACGGTTAAAGATTTAGGGGGTTGGAAAGAGGTAGATACTCAATTTTTCGCTGATGGTGCAGTTTTTGATCAAATGCAAGCCAAACTTGCCCAATCCAAATAAAGCATCAGATATAAATTAACCTAGATTAGAGGAGATTAAAATGTCTTTAAGTTCCCTAAATCTTGCTCAAGATAATACCGATCAATCTGAATTAAATGCCAGGGAAAAATATCAATCTGATTCCCGAATTAGAGTCAGAATTCCCAAGGAATACCACCAAGAACCCGTGATTTCTCGCCTAGCTTCTAATTATGGTTTACAGGTGAATATTATCGGAGCAATTTTAGGTCAGAATGCCAAAGAAGATGGTTGGTTTGATTTACTTCTAAAAGGAACTCCCCAACAAATTGATAGCGCCTTAATTTATCTTTCCGATTTAGATGTTGAAATTTGGCGGGATTCAAAATCAGAAGTAGATGGCTGGTAAAAAAGTCAGTAGATTCCTATTACCCAGAGAGTATTAAACATTAATGGTGACTTCACTAGACCCGTTTAAAACCCAGAAACCTGCTTTTAATAACCCCTTAAAAGAACTGATCGGGCGGTTTTCTTTCCCCTGGGTTTTTACCTTTTCCTATCTGATTTTTATGTTAATTCTGCCCTTTGCAGCATTAATTACAAAATCCTTAACCATATCCCCCCAAGAGTTCTGGAAAATAGCCTTTAGTCCCGTTGCCATGAGCGCTTATAACGTTACTTTTGTCACCGCTTTAGCCGCTGGTGCAATTAATGGACTGATGGGAACTTTAATCGCTTGGGTGTTAGTTCGTTATCATTTTCCGGGGAAAAAATTAATCGATGCCGCCGTTGATTTACCCTTTGCTTTACCCACTTCGGTTGCGGGTTTAGTCTTAGCAACGGTTTATAGTGATAAAGGTTGGATTGGACAATTTTTTGCCCCTTTTGGAATTAAAATAGCCTTCACCCGTTTAGGGGTTTTTGTTGCTATGTTGTTTATTTCTCTCCCTTTTGTGGTCAGAACTTTACAACCGGTTATGCAAGAAATGGAACGAGAAACGGAGGAAGCCGCCTGGTCATTGGGTGCATCTCAATTCCAAACTTTTATTAAGGTTTTACTTCCCCCCTTAACCCCGCCAATTTTAACCGGAATTGCCCTGGGATTTTCCCGGGCAGTGGGAGAATATGGTTCGGTGGTAATTATTTCTTCTAGTATTCCTTTTAAAGATTTAATTGCTCCGATTTTAGTCTTTCAACGCTTAGAACAATATGACTATGTGGGGGCGACGGTCGTGGGTACAGTCTTACTAATTGCATCATTATTCTTGTTACTTTTGATTAATGCCTTGCAAAATTGGGGACGCCGTTATTCTTTGAAAAGCTAAAATTTTTAACGCTTTAATTGTTTACCTTTTATGACATCTTTACAACCAAATTCCGATCAATCTTCATCTTTTCCCTGGGTTCAATGGCTTCTAATTGGGATTGCTTTAATCTATCTGGCTTTAGTTTTATTTATTCCAGCGATCGCCGTTTTTTACGAAGCCTTTCATAAAGGAACCCAAGAGTTTATCATTGCTATTAATGGCAGTGAATTTCAAAAAGCCATGCAACTGACTTTAATCATTGCTTTAATTGTTGTTCCAATCAATACGGTTTTTGGACTCTGTGCCGCTTGGGTGATTGGTCGAAATCAATTTCCGGGTCGTACCCTATTAATTAGTATTATTGACCTGCCCTTTGCTATTTCTCCCGTGGTAGCCGGGTTAATGATTGTGTTGTTATATGGTCGCAATGGTTGGTTAGGGCCGGCGTTAAAAAACCTGGATATTCAAGTATTATTTTCTCTCCCCGGAATGGTACTCGCCACACTCTTTGTTTCTTTACCTTTTGTAGCAAGAGAAGTGATTCCAGTTTTAGAAGAATTAGGCTCGGAACAGGAGGAAGCCGCCCGCACTTTAGGCGCTAAGGATTTTCAAATCTTTTGGCGTGTTACCCTCCCGAATATTAAGTGGGGTTTACTCTATGGTGTGCTCTTAACTAATGCTCGAGCCATGGGTGAATTTGGAGCCGTGGCGGTGGTTTCTGGATTAATTTCCGGTCGAACTTTAACCTTACCAACCTTTGTGGAACAAGCCTACAAAAATTATCAAACCGAAGCTGCTTTTGGTGCTGCCACTATTTTAGCGTTACTAGCTCTAGTAACTTTAGTTCTCAAAGAAATCTTAGAGAGAAAAACCAGTCACGGTTAAGGCATTTTTGACCGATTCCAATTCCACTTTCTTATTGTGAGGTACTATGGGTATTATCATTAACAACGTTTCTCAAGTGTTCGGTAATTTTCAAGCCTTAGATCATATTAACTTGGAAATTAAAGATGGAACCTTAGTCGCCCTATTAGGCCCTTCGGGTTCGGGAAAATCTACTTTATTAAGAGCGATCGCCGGATTAGAACCCCCGACCAGTGGACAAATTATTATTAATGGTCAAGATAACACCCATTTAGATGTCCGACGTCGTAATATTGGATTTGTATTTCAACATTATGCCCTGTTTAAACATCTCACTGTCCGCCAAAATATCGCCTTTGGTTTAGAAATTCGCAAACATCCTCGACAAAAAATTAAAGCCAGAGTTGAGGAATTATTAGAATTAATTCAGTTAACCGGATTAGGAAATCGTTATCCCTCTCAACTTTCTGGCGGTCAACGTCAACGGGTGGCCTTAGCCCGGGCTTTAGCCGTACAACCCCAAGTTTTATTACTTGATGAACCCTTTGGAGCTTTAGATGCCAAAGTTCGCTTAGAGTTGCGGAGTTGGTTACGACAACTGCATGATGAAGTTCACGTGACCAGTGTATTTGTCACCCATGACCAAGAAGAAGCCATGGCCGTAGCCGATGAAATTGTGGTGATGAATCAGGGCAAAATTGAACAGGTGGGAACCCCCTCAGAAATCTATGATCACCCCGCCACGCCCTTTGTGATGCAATTTATTGGTACGGTTAATGTCTTACCCCGTCATACCCCGTTGTTTCAAGATTTGGGTTTAGACTCTACTGCGGCTAAGATTTTTGTTCGCCCCCATGATCTGGAATTGTACACGAATAGCAATCAAGAACTCAGCACGGTGGCTCAGGTGAAACGGGTGACTCATTTGGGCTGGGATATTCAAGTGGAGCTCATTCTTGCCGATGGAGGTGAAATTGTGGCCCATGTAAGTAGGGAACAATTGACCCGACTGCGACTTCAATCGGGTGATCGGGTTTTTGTCGTGCCCAAACGGGGGTATAACGGCGATACCTGCGAAATTATATTAGAAGAAACCGCCGTAGCAGTTCATTAAAACCCCTTGTATAGCAGCCGACAGAAGGAGCAGCAAACCAGGCGGTGAAATCTTTTCCTCCCTCGGTCTATTCCGGTCTTCCCTATTCCCCATTCCCCATTCCCCATTCCCCATTCCCCATTCCCTGTTCCCTTCTCTTTTCCAGAGAAGGGTTTTTTTATTCGCTACAGAATAATCAGAAACCGGAAATTTTACAAAACATAACGATAATGGCAAAACCACTTGCTCAACTGTCACATCCGTTACATAATAGATTTCGTCTTTTGTGCATGGGGCGCGAAGATTTTGGGGACGCGCCAAGAAGTGGAACAATCTTCCCTGTGATCACCGACTTTACTAGAGATAGTAATAGTATCAACATCATTCTGATCCGACTCGCACCCAAGAATTCAATCTAATTATTACCTACCAGTAGAGGTTGACATGAAAATCATTCAAGGATACAACCCATCAAAAACCATTTCCCCGATGAAAATTCGTAAAGTTAAAGGGGTAACAATTGTGGAAAAATCCGGGGATCATTTGTATGTATTGCCTGATGAAAATAATACTAAAACCGTACCTGGATCGAATAAATTTAATTCTTTTGATATTAATAATTGGGCAGAAAAAGCAACGGATTTAGACGGATTTTATTTTATTAACGCTATTACTCAAACGGGAAACTATTTAGGTTCCGAATGGAATGATATTATTTTAGGGCTTAAATTTAGAGGATTAGCAACTTACGTTTCTACCCATTAATTTTTAATAGTTTATCCATCCCGATAATAGGATTAATGCCCAATTATCCTGATCCTGAGTTAATAGGTTTGTATAGATGGAGACTGACCTCACCGGATGCAAGCATGAATAAGGGATTATCGGGAACATCTATTGATATTCAGGGTATCGTGAGCAAAATTTACGCCACCGGTAAAATTACCCGCGCTGACCAAAACGAACTCATGGCTTTGATTGTTTCTGACCAAGTTTTAGGGTTGCGCGAATGTCAGCAAATCAGTGAAATTATTAATCGTTTGAACAACGGATGGTTAAAAGTGATTGATTAAAAACAATCCTATATTTATACAAGAGTAAATTTACTTAATTAAAAAACTATCTATCTCATCAATAAATTTTTTGAGTTGTTTTACACTTTTAGTTAAATGCAAATACAAAAATTCATAATTAAGATAGTTTATAATATCTTGCGATTGTTTTTCACTCTTGTCATAATTACTACCTATTAACTGATAAATGTCCTGTAAGTCTTTAGCAGGATGTGGTCTTTCTTCAATGTCTATACTTCTTAGATCAAAACCACATTCTTGTAAGATAAAATCTGGACTTAAACGATTATCAATCTTGGCAAAATAATTCCATTCTGCTAAAAACCATGCTTCTATTTCCATAACAGCTATATTTATAGAAATTGGAATCCCTATTTCCTGTAAAGGTTTTAAATTTCCTCTGATTCCTTTTTCTATTTCTTCCTTTTTATCTAAAGGTTGGGGGTATAAATCTCTAAGCCCAATTATCTTTTGATAACCGTTCTTCGTTAGATTTGTATGCTCTTTTCTTATGTCAGAAACCACCTGGGAATCAGTACCACAATCATATAAAAGAACAAAAAAAGGGACATCTTTTACTAGACTTAATTTAAGGGGTTTAAGAATACGATTAGATTTACTTCCATCAAATTTATAAGTTTCAATAGATATATTTTTATATCCAGCAATTTCTTGAAATAATCTTTCCACAAAAATCTGTTCCGTCTGTCCTTCAACAAAACAAGCGATTTTTTTCTGGGTCATCTTTTATTCTTCCTCTGCATCAACTTCTTTTTGTAAGACAAATTTACTGGTGAAAAAATCAAAGTTATTCAGTCCAATAAATTCAAACTGATCAAATTTATCTTTGGAGTTAAAAATGTTGTGTAATTTTGCACTACCAGGCTTTCGTTCAATATATGACCAATATTCTAGGGAAACACCATTCATAATAAACTCATCATTGGTAGTCATAATCAATTGAATTAATCCTGTTTGAGCTTTCTCAATCAAAATTTTAATCATAGAGGAAGACCTTTCATAATCTAAGCCTTCTCCAATATCATCAATAACAATACAACTAGGTTTACTCAATAGTAAAGAGTAGTTAATTTGAATAAACAATGATAGAGAGCGAAACATTCCTTGTGACATTTCCGATTGTTCTGTAACAGAGCTTAAATCTTCTTCTTGAACATATAGAAATTGTGGCAGGTTATCTGGATTATCAGGTGAAGAAATATCGGGATTGATTAAAGATGGTACTTTTGTTCCCATATCTGATAGATTATAACCAATTTTTTTCATGTCGCTGATAATTGCGTGTATAAAGTTATCACCAATCTCCTTTTTTCCCAGCACAAATATACCCACAACATAATCAGAATCTTTGAAGTTAGTCTTGGTTTTTAGTAAGTCTATTGTTGGAGGAATATGAGCGATAAAATTCTTACCTAGTTGGGAACCAAACTCATAAAATCTTAGGGAATTAGACCATTGATATAAATTTTCTAAAAATGGATGTTGAATAGAGTCTCTGCGTTTGATTACAGCAAGTTCTGTTTGGGGAGTTTGAAACCGAATTTTTTGATTAATTTCTTTCGCCACAATCTCACCTTCCCCCGATTCATGTCTACTCAATAATTCTTCGTTTCCTATTAATAGTTTTTCTTGAATTACAAGACCTTTCTCTATTCTCAATATATATTCTGTTTTTTGTTCTGGCTTATCAATATCAAAAAACAAATGCCATTCATCGCTTCTTGGCTGTGGATTAAGAGTACCACTTTCTGATAATAGTTCTGAGATAATATGTATGGCTTTTACAATTCTTGACTTGCCACTAGCATTTTTACCTACAATCAAATTTGTTTGGCTTAATCGACATTCTTCTACTCGCCATTCACTACGTTCACCTTGATTATACAGATATTCAAAAATGTCTAGCTTCATAAATTTATTACTGACTATCACCACACTATAACAGAAGTTTATATTTTTTATTCCATTTCTTTTGTTGTAAACAGCTTTTTTTATTTTTTGGCTTATGGCTGTATCAACTATTAAGAAATATTAAATTGTGTAAAATTGAGTAAATTAGGGGTTGGCGATCGCAAAAGTCATGCTAACTTAATAGGTATAGGACACCACTCAACAAGACGCAACTGTTGATAACAACCCCACCGGATTAAATGCTTGTGTCCACTCTGCTTTAATCCCATTGTAACGCCGTCAGTAGCACTGTGAACTACCAAACTGTTGATATTGTAGAGGGTCAAGGACTCGCCTAGAGCTTGAAAACAATGACGATTGAGTTAGCTTTGGGGTCAATATCAGAACAAAGGTCTGTATCGACTTTCCTAGTGCAATACTTCTGATTGGAAAAGTTGCAATCTATTATCCACCTTAGTTTAGTGTTTTGCTTTTTTCGTTAACTTATCTGAAATTTGCTTGAGTCAACTTAGTTTGTTTTGTAACGATTAAGGTCTGGTCATTCTGTACCAGACCTTAATCGTTGGAACTGGATTTTTGCGTTATATTAGTTCCGCTTTTGGTGGTATTTGATCAATATATTACCCATTCCCCATTCCCCATTCCCCATTCCCCATTCCCCATTCCCCATTCCCCATTCCTATAATACAGGCCATCCTAAACGAGTGGGTTGCTGATAAATCCGTTTTAAAGTATTAATATCTCTAGCAGAAATAGGCGGGGGTTCTCGAACTTGGGAAAAATACATCACATCTGTCGGTTCAGGACTATGACCCCAAATTCCTAAAGCATGACCAAATTCATGAAGGATAGCAGCTTCAATATATTTTCCGGTTTGGGTGGGACTTAACCAAATCGTAAAGCGATGGGATAAATAGGGAAACCCTTGGGGAGTATATTTAACCGAAACTTTGTAACGGGTTTCTGCGGAACTGGCGCGTTTTTTCTGGGGGTCTAGGGGAGGATTTTTTCTAATAATTTCAATATCCGCATTTTCCGGTTCTTCAACCAAATTTAAAGGTAAATAATTATCCCATTGTAAAATAGCAGATAAAATACTTTCTTTCCAGTTTTGATCGGAAATTGGATTTTCAATATAAACTTTAATTGGAAAGTTTGAAAATACTAAATGACCAAAATTAGGAACTTCAATTTTATCAAAATAATCACCTTGATTGTTTATATCTTGCCAATTTTCCAAACCTTCAGGTAAGGGGTGAGGTTGAAAGGGAATTTGATCATCGGTTGCAATAGTTGGGATTTGACTAATTAAAACTATAAAAAATGTTGTTAAAATCAGCCTAATTAAATTTATAAAATGACGCTTCATTACTAATCTCCCAACCTTCCTTAGAAAGTGTTACAATTGAATTCCTAGATGATCAGTATCTTAAGCTACTTGTATCAGTTAAATCCCAACTCGCCACCAACTTTTCTGATTTTCTGTTAATCTGAACCCAACAGAATCCGTAGTTTTCTAAGTTGCCTCTAAGGTATGTCTCCATCTCCGAGTTTTCAGGAAAATCAACGATTACAAGCACTTTATCGTTACAACATCCTAGATACGGCTTCTGAAGCTGCATTCGACCGAATTACGCTGTTAGCTTCTCGGTTGCTAGGGGTTCCAATTTCCTTAGTCAGTTTAGTGGAGCACGATCGAATTTGGTTTAAATCCCGCCAGGGACTTGATTGTCTTCAAGTTGATCGCGAAGGTAGTTTCTGCGGTTTTGCCATGTATAACCTGGGCGTTTACTGCATCAATGACACCCTAATTGATCCCCAATGGTGTGATCATCCCTTAGTCACGGGAGAGTTTGGCCTACGGTTTTATGCGGCGGCTCCCCTGTGTACATCCGATGGACAAAGGTTAGGAACCCTTTGTGTGATGGATCATCACCCCCATCAATTAAGTGAGTTAGAACTGCAAACCCTGCAATCTCTAGGGGAATTAGTGATAGAACAGTTGGATTTGCGTCTGGCTTCCCAACGGTTACAGGAAACGGAAATCGCCTTGATCCAAAGTGAAAGTCGTTTTCGAGCCTTAGTGGAACAGGCGGCGGATGGATTTCTGTTGCATGATTTTAATGGCCAGATTTTGGATGTGAATGAATTTGCTTGTCAGAGTTTGGGCTATACCAGAAAGGAACTTTTAAGCTTATCGATTCAACAGATAGAAACCGAACCTATTCCTGTGATCCTATTCCAAAGTTTAGTTCCGGGTCAACCGATAACCCTACAAAGAATTTACCGTCGTCAAGATCAAACAACTTTTCCGGTAGAAGTGCGCCTGGGTTTAATTCAGGTCGGGGGACAACAATTAATTCATACTTTAGCTCGGGATATTAGCGAGCGTTTAGAAATTGAACAACAACTCAAACAGCAAGCGGAACGGGAACGCCTCAACACCCGACTAACCCAACGCATCCATGAATCCCTAGAATTAAGTCAAATTCTGAATACGACCGTTACCGAAGTCCGTCAAGCCCTAAAAAATGAACGGGTGATCATTTTCCGCTTTGAGAGTGACCACGAGGGAGAAGTCTTAACAGAATCCCACAGTCAAGAATGTTTTTCTCTGTTGGGTCATCGGTATACGGATTGTTGTATCGAGGAAACTTTAGGCCTAGAAAAAAATGCTCAAGTTAAATCCGTTACTGATATTTACACAGGAGATGTCAGTCGTTGTCATCAGAAACTATTGATTAAACTTCAAATTCGAGCTTATCTAGTGACTCCGATTTGGCATGGACAGAAAATGTGGGGGTTGTTAGTGGCTCATCAATGTTCCAGTCCCCGAAAATGGCAGGTTTGGGAAGAAGAACTATTAGTTTCTTTAGCCGCACAATTGGCGATCGCCATTCAACAATCAGAACTTTATCATCAGTTAAAAATTGTCAATCATGAATTAAGAGATTTGGCAACTTCTGATAGTTTAACCGGAATTGCCAACCGTCGCTATTTTGATGAATACCTCAAGAATCAATGGGAGGAATTATCGCAGGAACAAGCCCCGTTATCCGTGATTCTCTGCGATTTAGACTTCTTTAAACCCTATAACGATACCTATGGTCATTTAGCTGGGGATCAGGCTTTGCGAGAGGTAGCCCAGGCTATATCTCAAGCGATGAAACGGCCGACGGATCTCGTCTCCCGCTATGGTGGGGAAGAATTCGCTATAATTTCACCAAAAGCAAGCGTAGCAGATGCTATTTTAATTGCCCAAAGTATTCAAAACCAAATTGAAAAATTAAAAATTATTCACTCGGGTTCATCTGTCAGCCCTTATATAACTTGTAGCTTAGGAATTGGTACAGTCATGCCCTCGGAAAAGATGAATGCGAAACATTTGATCGAGATCGCAGATCAAGGACTCTATCAAGCCAAAGCTCAAGGACGGAATCAATATGTGGTTTCCGCACTCTCCCATTCTATCGGTCAATTCGTCTAAAGTCGATCAAAAATCAACAGCCAATTATTAATTAACTAGCCACCCAAACAGAATTTAATCCTTAACTAAGCAAAAAGTAAGGTTTCCGAGCTTGAGAAAATCTCCTCAATATTTTCTATAATTTCAAATACCCGATCAAGCTGGGTAATTTCAAAAATCAGCCGGGCCGTGGCAGAAGGTCTACACATCACCAAACGACATCCTTTACTCCGAGAAAATTTCACGGCCGTGACCACCGCTCCTAAACCCGAACTATCCATAAAGTCTACGGATGCCATATTCATCACCCAAATTTTGTCAGGTTCTAGGGGAATATCAGGGAGTTTTTCTTTTAAGATCAAACCTCCTTGGGAGTCAAGACGAGTTTGGGGTTGAAGCCAAACATACCCATTCAGTTGTTGCCATTCCATGGTGATTACTCCTTGCTTATGGATGCAGTGGATAGAAACTTTGACCCATGGGGATCAAATTAATTTTAACTTACGAAGGGGTTGGGGGGAGCGATAAGTCCCACGCTGAATTTCACAAAACAAAAAATAACTAGAAATCAGTGTGGGATACATGGACTCCCCCAAGTTAATTTCGCGTTTGTCAATCCCGACAAAATTAACAATAATATGTTAAAGTATATCCAATAGTTTTGAAAGCGACAATGTTTCAGGCATACAAATTCCGAATCTATCCCAATACCGAGCAGCAAATAGCCTTAGCTAAAAGTTTTGGTTGTTGCCGTTGGTATTGGAATTATGCCCTGAATTTGTGTCAAGAAACCTATAAAACAACAGGAAAAGGGTTATCAAGAACAGCTATTCAAGGATTGTTACCTCAACTGAAGCAGGAATATCCTTGGTTGACAGATGCCTATTCCCAATGTTTACAAGTTGTTGCTCTTAACTTATCCATATCTTACAAAAACTTCTTTGAGAAACGGGCGAGATTACCTCGGTTCAAATCCAAACATGGTAGACAATCAATCAGTTATCCCCAAAACGTTAAGTTTAAAGGGGATTATCTAAAACTACCGGGTAAAGTTGGGTTGGTTTATTGTTTGCGCCATCGGGAATTTCAAGGCGTAATTAAAACCGTTACTGTCTCAAAAAATCCTGAGGGGAAATATTATGCTTCTATCTTAGTTGATGACGGCAAGGAAACACCCAATCTATCAACCAATGGAAAAGCAATTGGAATTGATTTAGGATTAACTCATTTTGCCATTACCAGCGATGGGGACAAGTATAGCAACCCCAAACATTTTGCTAAACATCAACGCAACTTAAAACGAAAACAACAGAAATTATCCCACAAACGAAAGGGAAGTAATAGTAGACAAAAAGCAAGGTTAAAAGTTGCCAAAGTCCACGCTAAAATCTCTCGTTGCCGGGAAGATTTTCTACACAAACTATCCCGCAAAATAGTCAACGAAAACCAAGTGATTGCGGTAGAAAATCTAGGGGTTAAGAACATGGTTAGAAACCATAAGTTAGCTAAGGCAATCAGTGATTGTGGCTGGGGAATGTTCTGTACAATGCTCAAATATAAAGCCGAAAAAGAAGGGAAAACCTATCAAGAAGTTGATCGATTTTTCCCTTCTTCTAAAACTTGTCACGTCTGCTTAAATCAAGTTGGCAGTTTACCGCTTGATGTGAGAAGTTGGACTTGTGAACATTGCCAAACAAACCATGACCGAGATCTAAATGCTGCGGTAAATATCAAAAATGAAGCCTTGCGGATTTTGTCGTTAGGAACTAGCGACACTGCCATGTTGAGGGGGTGTAAGTCGTCTGATGAAACTTCTGTTTCTTCAGATGCTATCCCCATTGAAACTGGAAGCCCACACTTACTCGTACCAGAAGTGTGGGTAGTTCACGACGCTGGAGAATCGCTGGTAAAATAAATATGACCCAAAGTTTTTCCCTGATAAACTCGTTTGGTTAAACGCCAACCCGGTTCTAAAATAATTTTAGCGAAACCACTCGTAAATCCGTAGGTTCTACCAATAATAATCGGTGGCGCGTAGACATCAGCCCGGGACTGAGCGACTAGCAAAATATCATTAGGGGTACTTTGAACACTCAGCGCATGGGAGAGCACCAAATCTGTCCCAGCCATTCTTACCGAATATCCGTTACTATCGGTGGCCCGTCCACAAATCCCAGTAAAATCAAAATTCAGCAGTAACGGATCAACCATCGTGGGTTGACTACCACTCTCAGTCCAACAGGGGCGAGTATCCGAGACCTGTTCCACAATAACTAAAGTATGTCCAAAGGCGCGGGGCACAGCGATCGCGACAAACCGATCCTGATCGACCTCTGTTTGATCAAACTGAAAGGCGATCGCATTTAAGCTAAAACTCAGGACTGATATCCCGATTATCAAAGCAACTATAATTGGTTTTAGTGCTGATTTCATATGAATTTGCACCGTCTAATGGTGGCAGGAATTTACTTAATCGATTCTCTAAAATCCAACGGGAACCACTAACCCTTCCCGTGCCATAATTGCTTGGGGAGATATGGCCTGGACTTCCTGTTCTATCTGATCCAAAAAATCATCGCTGTGGCTAGGGTCGTGATGGAAAATCACCACTCGCTTAACTCCGGCAGCTTCGGCCATTTTTACCGCCTCTTGCCAAGTGGAATGTCCCCAACCGATTTTCGGAGATTTAGGATTATGATACTCCTCATCGCTATACATGGCATCGTAGATCAAAATATCGGCATTTTGAGACAGATTTAAGACATTTTCATCCAAGCCATCGGGGAGATGTTCGGTATCGGAACAATAAACCGCCGTGCGTCCCTTCCAAGTCACCCGATACCCCATGGCCGTATTTGGATGGTTCAGTTGTCCGGTTTCAATCAGAATATCATCCAACATCATCGAGTCTCCGGGCTTGAGTGTATAGAATCTCAAGTCACCTTGGAGTCCCGTCAGGGGAACTGGGGAATTCGGATGCAAAATCCGGTCAATAAAATGTTGTTTCATCGACTCCCCATCCGGCGGAATTGCCCCATAAATATGAAAACAATTACCCCGCATAAAAGCCGGGGTAAACAGGGGAAATCCTTGAATATGATCCCAGTGGTAGTGCGTAAAAAACATATACGCTTCCACCGGAGTTTCTTTGAGTAAATCATCTCCTAGGAGTCGCAGGCCAGTTCCGCCATCAAAAATCAAGCGTTTACCAGCCACTCGCATTTCCAAACAGGAGGTATTGCCCCCATAACGAATCGTCTCTTTTCCGGGGGTGGGAATACTGCCCCTAACTCCCCAGAATTGGATCACAAAATCCTCGGGTTTAGAGTCGGGAGCCGATAAATTAGAGAGCTTCTGAGGGTTAGCCCCCACAGACGATAGGCTGGTTTCCATTTTATTCTTCAGGCTTCAAAGTTCCACACTGACCATGATGACGCAGCAAATGATCGCACAACACAAGGGCAACCATGGCTTCTACCATTGGCACGGCCCGAGGTAAAACACAGGGGTCATGCCGTCCTTTCGCCGATAACAACGTTTCCTCTCCCTCCTGGGTGACGGTGCGTTGCTCCTTCCGAATTGTAGCAGTCGGCTTAAATGCTACTCGGATAATAATATTTTCTCCATTGGAAATGCCACCCTGAATTCCACCCGATCGATTGGTTACGGTTCGGACACCGCCCACAGAATCAATATAAAATTCATCGTTATGTTGACTACCTGTGAGCAGAGTACCAGCAAAACCCGAGCCAATTTCAAACCCTTTACTCGCGGGTAAGGACATTACCCCTTTCGCTAGATCTGCTTCTAGTTTATCAAATACTGGAGATCCGAGTCCTAATGGAACATTTCGAGCCACACATTCCACTACTCCCCCAATCGAGTCTCCTTGATCTCGAACCTGTTCAATCCGTTCTATCATGGTTTCGGCACAATTGCCATCGGGACAACGGACAATATTACTTTCTACTTGCTCTAGGGTAACGGTATTAGGATCAATCACTCCTTCGATATCTTGAATCCGTTTCACATAACCGATAATTTCTACCCCGGCATATTGTTTGAGAATTTGTTTAGCGATCGCCCCGGCAGCCACCCGGCCAATGGTTTCTCTAGCCGAAGATCGTCCCCCTCCTTGCCAATTTCTAATCCCATATTTCGCATCATAAGTCGCATCCGCATGGGACGGACGATATTTAACCGCCATATCACTATAGTCTTGGGGGCGAGTATCCTGGTTCCGCACCATAATCATAATCGGGGTTCCCAGAGTTCGCCCCTCAAATACGCCGCTGAGGATATCACAGGTATCGGTTTCTTTGCGAGGAGTGGTAATCTTGCTTTGTCCGGGGCGTCGCCGATCCAGTTCCGCCTGAATATCTGTAATATCAAGTTTTAATCGGGGAGGGCAACCATCGATCACAACTCCCACCGCCCCACCGTGGGATTCTCCAAAGGTCGTGATCCGAAACAAATGCCCAAATGTGTTGCCCATAATGGTTGTGTTTATTTTGCCAAACTCTTTATTATAGCAGATCTGGGGCTAAACCAGACCTGAAACCCGTAGAAAATAGAAAATATCAGAGACGCGCCGTGGCACGTCTCTACGGATATCTCCCACCCCATGTTAGTCTTCGTGTTCTTCAAAGGGGTCGCGCAGGTCGGTAGAAGCAGGGCCAAAAGCGGTGTAGATCGCATATCCCGTCAGGGCGATCACAAACACAGCGATACAAATGCTTAGAGTTAATGCGGGTTCCATTATGATTAATCCCTTGTTATTCGTGTGCTTCTATAATAAAATAATTAGAAAACTTAAGACAATTTAACAATTGTTTCGATTCTGGAGTCAGGATATTGTGTTTAACCCGATATGGGGACACCTAAATCGGGTAACATTAGCCTAAGCCTCTCCGGTCTTCCCTCGCTTGAAGCGGTGAGAGTGTCCCAAATCCAGAAAAAATTTTGTTGACGTAAAAAATTTAGGTGAACTATGGCACAACGGACTTGGTTAGGAGATTTATTAAGACCTTTAAATTCCGAGTATGGTAAGGTTTCTCCGGGTTGGGGAACAACCACTTTAATGGCAGTGTTTATGGGTCTGTTTTTTGTGTTTCTGTTAATTATTTTACAGATTTATAATTCCTCACTGCTGCTTGAAAATGTGGATGTGAACTGGGCTAATTTAACCCGCTAATTAAGTTTAAAATCCGGTTAATCGTGAACTGTGAG
>DATNRE010000029.1:0-1990 GCA_036703685.1 Candidatus Obscuribacterales bacterium | reverse complement strand
CTTCATCACAACAATAATCAATATACGATGAAAGGGAATACGCTTAGAGCGTATTCCTTTATTTGTGTGATCCGTAATCATCACAGTTATTTTACTTCTTCTTACCCTTCCAGTTCTTGCCGGAGCTATCACCATACTTTTAACAGATCGAAACCTAAACACCTCATTCTTTGATCCGGCAGGTGGAGGCGATCCAGTTTTATACCAACATCTATTTTGATTTTTCGGACACCCTGAAGTTTACATTTTAATTCTACCTGGTTTTGGTGCCGTCTCCCACATTGTCGCTCATAACACCGCCAAACTAGAACCATTCGGCACACTCGGTATAATTTACGCTATAATGGGAATTGCCGTAGTGGGGTTTATTGTGTGAGCCCATCACATATTCACAGTAGGTTTAGACGTGGATACTCGCGCCTATTTCACCGCAGCCACAATAATTATCGCAGTACCCACAGGTATTAAAGTATTTAGGTGATTAGCTACAATCCACGGGTCTAAAATCAAATATACTACACCTATACTATGAGTACTAGGTTTTATCTTCCTATTTACAATAGGAGGCCTTACAGGGGTGTGTTTATCAAACTCCTCGCTAGATATTATACTTCACGACACATATTATGTCGTAGCGCATTTCCATTATGTTCTTAGAATGGGTGCTGTATTCGCTATCTTTGCAGCATTTAATCATTGATTACCACTATTTACAGGATTAACCCTGCACTCCCGATGAACAAAAGCCAAATTTTTCCTAATATTTATTGGTGTAAATCTGACATTTTTCCCTCAACACTTCCTAGGACTAAGGGGTATACCCCGACGATACTCAGATTATCCAGATGCTATAACAATATGAAATGTATTGTCATCAGTAGGCTCAATAATTGCCTTCGTATCCCTTCTCATATTTATCGTTATTATGTGAGAAGCCTTAGCAGCACAACGCAGAGTGATCGCCAGGCCTCACATGCCTACAGCCATTGAATGAAGGGATATTCTTCCGTTAGACTTTCACAACCTGAGAGAAACAGGTGTAATTACATACCCAGAATAATAAGTGAATGCCGAAGGCACCTATCTGTTAATTAGGCCTGTGCTACAGCCGTAGCTCACTTAGATGACTCAATGAGGTCAACTTATATTTCAAGACGCTGCTTCACCAATTATATTACAAATAATTGCATTTCACGACCATGCATTACTAGTTCTAACATTAGTGGTGACCTTAGTAGGGTATGCTTTAATTGCTCTTATGTTTAATAAGTTCTCTTCACGATTTACAACAGAAGCCCAACAAGTGGAAACCATTTGAACCATTCTTCCTGCTGTAACCTTATTATTCCTTGCACTACCATCTCTTCGCTTGCTCTATTTAACCGACGAACTCAGACAACCATCAGTAAGTGTTAAGGCAATTGGTCATCAGTGATATTGAAGATATGAATACTCAGATTTCCCCTCAGTAGAATACGATTCTTACATAATCCCTACTGAAGATTTAAACCCAGGAGAATTTCGATTATTAGAGGTTGACAATCGAATGGTGGTGCCTATACAACTAGAAATTCGCCTACTAGTGACAGCCGCCGATGTTATTCACTCATGAACAATCCCGGCCCTAGGCATAAAAATTGACGGAATTCCTGGACGACTTAATCAACTAGGGTTTACAGTTAGACGACCTGGAGTCTTCTACGGTCAATGCTCAGAAATTTGCGGAGCAAATCACACATTTATACCAATCGCCTTAGAAGCTGTAGATGCAAAATCCTTTATTAATTGAACCTCATCTTTTACCAATAACTAATGTACTAGTTAATTTATATATCACTAACTTGTCAAGTTAGAGTAACCTCCGGGTGTACATTTATGCCACACCTGTCACCAATATCATGAATTCTTACCATATTATCAATGTGACTAATTATCTTAAGTCTTATAGCTTCTAGATTCCAAATAAACCACTCACTATTTAGTACTAGTC
>DATNRE010000028.1:0-5032 GCA_036703685.1 Candidatus Obscuribacterales bacterium | reverse complement strand
GATTATTACCTGGAACCGTGGGAAAGGAGGAATCTCTTAAAGCAGAAAGTTTTGAACAGGGATTACTAGATTATCCCCACTATACTCGCCCGGCGGTGTTTAGAGGAATGCCCGTTCCTGATGTTTTATTATCAGGACATCATGGCAAAATTGAGCAATGGCGAAGACAACAACAACTTCAACGCACCCGTGAACGTCGCCCGGATTTGTGGCAAGATTGGATCAATGAACACCCGGAAGAACGGGTTTAATTTCCTCATATTTTGCCTTAGTTTGCCTTTCTAACCTATTAAACTGAAGCAGTCAACGTTTGGCTTTGATTCTAGCCTCTGGTCGCTAATCGTTAAGGGCTAAGGTTTATTCGTTTTTAATCCCCATGAATACTGATACCCCAGAAGAATTAATTCAAGCGATTGATTTGGCGTTGGGTCAAGGGAATTTCAATCAAGCTAAAACCCTTTCTAATCAAGCCAGTCAAGATTATCCGAATCACGATAAAATTCAACGCTATGCTCGAATTTTATCCTCGCCCAATATGCCTTTTTATCAACTCTCTCGCAAGCCTGATACTCCTTTAAATCTCGATTGGGTGCTGCGCCATCGCCAGGATTATCGCGGCCGATGGGTGGCTTTAGAAAAAGGTCATTTAATTGCGGATGCTAGTTCCCTTGATGAATTATTTACTCAGGTGGGAAAGGAAAAAATGAAAGATTTATTTTATACCATTGTTTATTAAGGTTAAGCCTAATTCTCGGGTCTGGGTATGGAGCAGATATTAGTTAAATAAATAGAGCATTTCCCCATGAGTTAAATTATAAATGCTACTATTAATAGTAGGGTTTCAGTTTATTGGTAAAGGAGGTTAAGTCTATCTTCTGGTAGAAGGTAAACCCTCATCACTCCAGATACAGTATATTTAGTCAATCAATAAAAGATAAGGAGAAAATCATGGCTACGGAAAAACGTGGATTTGCTTCAATGGATCAAGAAAAGCAACGGGAAATTGCGAGTAAAGGCGGTAAAGCAGCCCATGAGTCGGGACGCGCCCACGAATTTACTTCCGAGGAAGCCCGAGAAGCCGGACGCAAGGGCGGTAAGGCGGTCAGCCAAAATCGCGAACACATGGCGGCCATTGGACGCAAAGGTGGCAAGAATAGCCATAAAAAAGATAAAGAAAATGAAAACAACACTGACGAAAATCCCTAATCTCAGGGAAGGATGTTTTAGTAAACTTTCATAAAATCTGAGTGTTTTAACAAAAAACTGTTTTTGTTGGCAATGGCTTGCACAAATAGGGGTAATCATGGGATAAACCGTGTTTGTGCAAGCTCAACCTGATCGGTGGTCTTCTGTTGAAGTTTGAAAGTATCAGCCCTAACCTAAAATAGCAAAAAAATACTTGACATTTTCGGAGGGCTTGATTATATTGGGTTCACCTAGTTATTAGGTTTGAGTGGAAAATTGACTTCTGTCTCATCTGTCGGAATCAATTCCTGATTCCGATGCGTGAGACTCGAGCCAAACAGCCTCAAAACTAAGGGTTTTAATTCAATCCTTTAGACGTTACACTGAAAGTGCTAGTTTTGGAGTTCTGTATTTGGACTCGGAAATAGCTAATAGGTCTTCATTCAGGTAAAAGGGTCTGAAGGGTTAGAATTACAAACTTGATTAATGCTAGGCATCTAATTCATCAAAAAAAATTAGGAGCTAGTTATGAAAGCCAACATAGCAGTTTATTGGGATGTTCAAAACGGTAAAACTTCTCATAGCAAAATTAAACATTTCTATCAAGGGTTAATTCAAACAGGCAATTTATTGATTAACAATGCTTACGCTTATTGGAAACAAGAAAAAAAGTCATTTGAACAAACTCTTACTGACATAGGAATTGAAATGATTAATGTTTTGCCAGGAGACAATGCGGCTGATTACCGTATTATTCAAGACTGTAAGAAGCATATTTTATCAAATCCAAGTATTAAAACTGTAGTTTTAATCACAGGAGATGAAGATTTTTTATCCTTAGTTCAAGAGCTAAAAGACTTAAAAATATTAGTAATATTAATTTGGATGAATAATGTTGATAAAAAACTAAAAAAGGCTGTTGATTATGCTTATCATATTGATGAATTAATCGCAGAAACTCCAAAAACACTAGATTCTCCCGCTATGATTCCTTATGAAGAAGCTAAAAAATGTTTAATCGAATTGATCAAAAAGGTTCAAAAAAAAGGAAAAAAAGCTACTCTTGCTGTGCTGGGTTGTTTAATTAAAAACCATCCTCGACTTTTAGGCTACAAAAAATTCTCATATTACAAATCTGATGGAAAGCATTATTCTAAATTTGGTAAATTTGTAGAGGCGGTAATTCAGGAGGGAATTATTCAAAAAAATTGTAATGGAGAATTGATTGTAGTTTAAGTTAATAAAAATTGCGATCGCCTGAATACGATATGATTAAGCTGTTAAGCATTTAAACCGTATGCTGTAGCAAGAGACGTTTGCAATATACAGGCTTTACGATTTAACAATAACTCATTGAGATACTTAACAGCTTATGACCAAATTACCAGAGATCAAAAACGAACAATTGCGACTACAAGCATTAACCCATCGCTCCTATTTGAATGAACATCCCAACGCGGGAGAAGACAATGAAAGGTTAGAATTTTTAGGGGATGCAGTCCTGGGATTTTTAGTGGGAGAATTGCTATTTAAAAAACGCTATCCCGAGGATATGACCAAAATGAGTGAGGCAAATATGACCCGTTTGCGGTCTGTGTTGGTTGATGAAAAACAACTGGCTAAATTTGCCGTGCAATTTAATTTAGGGGAGTTATTACGGTTAGGAAAAGGAGCGATTCGAGACGGGGGACGCACCAACCCTTCCTTGCTGAGTGATGCCTTTGAAGCCTATATTGGAGCCTATTATTTAGATACCAATATTGATGTTGTCCGAGAGTTTATTCATCCCCTATTTTCTACCGTTGCCAATGAAATGGTCTTTCCCCAGTCGGAAACCACCCCTCAAACCTTAATTGATTGTAAAAACCGCTTTCAACAATGGGCCTTAGAAAAATCCGGTGAAAACCCCAAATATTATGTGGTGGGAGAATCTGGGCCAGATCATGCTAAGGAATTTGCCATTGAAGTCCGAGTTAGGGATAAGGTATATGGCTATGGAAAAGGCAAGCGCAAACAGGATGCGGAAAAAAAAGCCGCCGAAGTGGCGCTGCAAAAGTTGAGTCTATTGTAGTAAGTCCTTTAGGACTCTGGGCCCTGAAGGACTCTAAGCCCTAAAGGGCTTACTACATAGGGTTATTCTTCTTCTGAACTCCCATCGAGATCCTCATCATCATGGCTATCTAACTGGGTGACAGAATTCGCTGAAACCACAGCCCCACTATCTAAAGCACCTCTAACTTTTTGTTCAATTTCTTTCGCCAAGGTGGCATTTTCTTCTAAATAGGTGAGGGTTTTATCCCGTCCCTGACCAATATTATCGCCGTTGTAACTATACCAAGCTCCTTTGCGTTTTAATACCCCGGTTTCTTCGGCTAAATCAATTAAACAGCCTAAAGTAGAAATACCTTTTCCAAAGATAATATCAAATTCGGCAATGCGGAAAGGCGGGGCAATTTTATTTTTAGCCACTTTAACTTTAGCCCTAATTCCGTATTCATCCGTTCCCCGTTTTAAGGTTTGAATTCGACGAATATCTAACCGCACAGAGGCATAGAATTTTAAGGCATTTCCCCCGGTTGTAGTTTCCGGGTTTCCATAGGTAACGCCAATTTTTTGACGTAATTGGTTGAGGAAAATAACCGTACAATTCGACTTACCAATATTTCCCGTAATTTTGCGTAGGGCTTGACTCATTAACCGGGCTTGTAACCCCATGTGAGCATCCCCCATGTCCCCTTCAATTTCCGCCCGGGGAACGAGGGCGGCCACGGAGTCAATCACAATAATATCCACGGCCACAGACCGTACCAGTTGATCCACCACCTCTAGGCCCATTTCTCCGGTGTCCGGTTGAGAAACGAGTAAATTTTCTGTATCCACCCCTAGGACGGCTGCATAGCTGGGATCTAGGGCGTGTTCGGCATCGACAAAGGCAGCTACTCCTCCGGCTTTTTGAACTTCGGCGATCGCGTGCAGGGCTAAGGTGGTTTTACCCGAACTTTCTGGCCCATAGATTTCAATTACCCGTCCCTTGGGTAAACCGCCTCCCAAGGCTAGGTCTAGGGTTAATGCACCACTGGGAATAGTTTCCACTTTCATGCGGGTTGCATCCCCTAACCGAACAATGGCCCCTTTGCCAAAGCTGCGCTCAATTTGGTTTAATACAAGGGTTAGAGCTTTTTTCTTTTCTGCCCCAGAATTATCTTTAGTATCTTTAGCCATTCGCTGTAATTTTAAGTAACGGTTAATTTAAACATCCTACCCACCCTAGCCGCCAGTGGCGCATAATTGGTATGGTAGCAGTTATGCCGGAGTTCTGACTATTGTGGATCTCCGACGAGCTTAACAATTTTTTGCAGTTTGTCCGTCCAAGGTTTGAGGGAATTTTCCCCCATGATAAGCGAGATTGATGTTTTCGTCAATATAAAAATAATAATTCTATCGTTTTTACCGAATTAAACTTAGATTAATAGCCCATGTCCTATCGATATATTTTATTTTATAAACCCTATGATGTCTTGAGTCAGTTTACCGATGATGATCCGACAACGGCTATGCGTAAAACCCTGAAGGATTTTATTTCTATTCCTTTAGTTTATTCTGTAGGACGGTTAGATCGAGATAGTGAAGGGTTGTTACTTTTAACTAATGATAATTTTGTCAAACATCGGTTAATTGATCCTAAATTTGCCCATCCTCGAACCTATTGGGTACAGGTGGAAAAAATACCGGATGAAACGGCATTACAACAGTTAACTCGGGGGGTACAATTATCAGATTATCGGACAAAACCCGCCCAGGTTAAACTCCTTTCTACTGAACCCAGTTTACCTCCCCGGGAGCCTCC
>DATNRE010000027.1:0-1972 GCA_036703685.1 Candidatus Obscuribacterales bacterium | reverse complement strand
AGACCCCACAAACCCCACTTATAACTGGGGGGGTAATTGTTTGCATGAGGTTGACAATATTCTTGCTCTAGTAAGAAAACAGTCAGAGGTAATGCCACTATTGAATTTTTACCCTGACCATAAAATGCAAAGAATAAGAGGTATTTACGCTTTTTCGTGTTGGGTGTTTTTAGACAAATGCCAATCAAATGAGGATGATTATATAAACTCTTTGCTTGGCTAGAAGGATCGGTAAATATTGTATTATAACCGCCGTTTAGTCTCCACCATAATCCGGTCAAAAGCGTTTAAAACTTCCTGTTCTAAGTTTTTCCCAACCTCTTGAGAACCCCCGGCTGTAATCGTTATCCCTCCTAATTCCAAAGTCACATTATTGTTAACCGACTTAACCGAACCCTCCCCTGTTTTAGAATCCCTAGATCCCTCAATATTTGGGGCTGTGGGTGAACCTAATTGAATGTTGGGAGTTGTGGGTTCAGATAGTCTGTTAATTTGATTCTGGATATCTTCTAACCCCGATGGGACTACACCCAAACCCTGAATCTTGGGAACCTCACCCGAACTAACGGAAATCATTCCAGGGGTAAAATTCCTAGGAATTGTGGGTTTACCTGAGACAACCCCCGATATTTCCGACTGATTCCCTCTGTTAATCTGATCAATCGTGTTTGTATAATTCCAGTCCGTAACTTTCTTGCCAAACAGACCGGACATCAACTCGTTAATGATTTGCTGTTTCAGTTTTTGTTGTTGCCGTCCCTCTGGCATTGTCGAGGCTAACTCACTCTTAGCAGTTAATCTATCAAGTCTCTGTTTGCGGTCAAGCCCTACCAATTCCTGTTCTAAACCAAAGTTCGATAATTGAGCTTGTAAGGGTTGTAATTTAGCTTGTAACTCCAAACCCTGACCCGCCATTAGTTTTGCATCAAGATTTAATCGCCCAGCATCTATCTCCTCCTGTGAAGCTCCCGAAGCCTCTAGTTTTGCTAAGTCTGCATAGGCTTGAGCTACCTCCGCTTTATTCTGTGCCTGTTGACCCTTTAATTTAATCGCCTCAATCTGCTCCTGTATTTTGGCTTGTTTTTGATTAATTAATAAAACCTCACGTTCGGCTTTTTGCTGTTCCTCAAGGGATTTAATTTTAACTAACGCCATATTCTGAGCTAAAACTCGACGTTGTTTATCATTAGCAATTAATTGAGAAGCTAACCCAATTTCCGCATTAACAAAACTCAATTTATCATTCAGGGGTTTTTGACGGGCTTCTACTAACTGCTTTTGAAAACCTAAGATTGTGCTTTGTTTCTCTAATACAGAGGTTTGTTTGTTATATTCCTGCTGTAGTTTTTGTTGAGTTAGTACAAACGCTTTAGTAACCTTATCTATGTTTTCATGAATTAACCGTTGACGGGCTAAGGTTTTTTCAATCTTCAGATTCTCAGATTCAATCTGTTGACTTAACCGAGTTCGTTTTAACTCATTGCCATTAATTTCTCCCTGTTGGCTAATCTGTTGATTAGTTAAACTTAGCTGTTGATTTAAGGATTTTTCCCGTTGATCATTGCTTTGAATTTGTAATCTGATCGCCTCTATTTCTTCTGGTGAACGTTTCTGAGTAATAGCCCGTTGTAATTCAATAGCTAGAATCTTGGACTGGGATTCTAGTTCTAATTTCTGGGTTTGAATTTGAACCTGTTGTCGCTGCAAATCAATGGCAGCTAACTTTTGACGGGTTGCTAAACTCTCGTTTTCAGCTTTCTGGGTTCGAGCCAAATCAGCTTGACGCTCCCCTAAAATCCTTAACTCAATTTCGGCTTGTTGTAACGGGTCACGGCTTAACTTGGCTTGGTTTTGGAGTTGATTCTGAATATAGCGAGACTCGGAATCTGCCGTCTGATTTCTGCTACTTGTCAGACTTTCAACTAACTGGGATTGTTTTTGGAGTAAATCAAACTCAATCTCTAGGTTTTGT
>DATNRE010000026.1:0-2074 GCA_036703685.1 Candidatus Obscuribacterales bacterium | reverse complement strand
GGGACTATAATCAAGCGATTAAAGATTGCACGGAAGCAATTAATAGAAGTCCCAATGAAGTTGCCTATAATAATCGTTGTATTGCTAATTTGAACTTAAAAAATTATCCCCAAGCGATTGAAGATTGTTCAAAAGCGATTGAAATTAAAGGAGATGATTATAAAGCCTATAGTAATCGAGGATTAGCCCGTTTTGCCGCCCAGGATTATGAAGGAGCAATTGCCGATTATACCCAGGGCATTAATATTAATCCTAATGATGCCGAAGCCTATGGGAATCGTGCCCAAGTTCATGTTAAAATGAATAATTATAGTAAGGCGATCGCTGATTATGCCCAAGCCATTCGTCTAAAACCGAACTATGCGGCGGCCTATTATGGACGGGGATTAGTTAGAATTGAAATTGGCGATAAAAGCGGTGCAATTAGTGATTTTGAACAGTCGGGCAAACTCTATTTGGAACAAGGCTTAACGGGGGGTTATAAAGATGCCCAGTTCCAAATTAAACGGTTACAATCCGGGGGTTAATTGAGTTTATCTGCCAATTCGATTGGTAAAACCAGAGGCTTTAAATTGTTTGAGTTGTAGGGGCGGTTCCAGGTTAGAGGGAACGGAAATTCTAAATTCAAAATCACTAATACCCGGGGGAACTGTATCAATATTCCCTATCCGTCCTCGATTCTGCATAACGGGGTTATTAGTAGCATCATAAATCCGACCAAAAATATCGGCATCTACAACGACTTTTCCCGAGGTATTATTAGCTTTTCCGGTGATAATAAAACAGTAGGCATCTTGACTGGAACCACTAGAAACATAGCCTTCTGCTAATTCAGAAGGACAGTCTTTATAACTTAAATCTTGAAGTTGAATGGGAATAGTGGCCCAAGCGGGAGGAGTCGAAAAACTGGCAATTAAAACCCAGAAACACAGGCAAAAAATAACGGGTAAAATTCTAAATTTCATGGAAATTTTAAATTATTTTAGATTTAGATAATCTCGGAGAGACTGACGCATAATCTCGACAGGAACAGGTTGCTGTAACCACAATTCTAAGGCGGCGGCTCCCTGAATGACTAACATGGGGAGTCCATTTAAAATTATCGCACCTCTAGCCGCGGCTAAATTCAAGAATTGGGTCGTTTCGGGACTATAAATTAAATCATAGGCGATCGCACCCAGCTTAATTTTATCCATCACCGATGCCTCAACCGGAGACTCCTCAATCTTAGGATACATTCCCACCGGTGTTGTATTCACCAGGAGGTCAGCTTGGGGCAGGAGACTCGATAATTGTTCCCAGGGACAGGTTTTGACCGCTACCGACAGGGGGGATGTGATCCAACTCTGTTGAAATGTGGCTAATTTCTGGGGGTCACGACCGACCACATAAATTTCCCCGATCCCTAACTGGGCACATCCGGCCACCACTGCCCGCGCCGCCCCGCCATATCCCAGAATCACAGCCACCTGATCATGCCAGTTTTGATGATACACCTCTAGGGGAGTCAGAAAACCCACCACATCGGTATTGGTACCACTCCAGCCTTTTTGAGTCCGCCAGACAGTATTCACCGCCCCGACAGATTGGGCTAGGGTAGTCACCTCCGATAAGAAGGGTAAAATCGCCTGTTTGTGGGGAATGGTAATATTAAATCCCTGAATTCCAATAGCTGCAAATCCTTCTAGGGCGGTTTTTAAATCTTGGGGAGAAATAGCAAAAGGCAGGTAAACATAATCTACTCCTAAATAGGCGATCGCCGCATTGTGCATCACCGGAGACAGGGAATGTTCAATGGGATAACCCATTACTCCTAATAGTTTGGTTGTGCCTTTAATCATCCTTTCTCCTGTTTGATCAATTCTTGCCATTCTAAAATGATAGGAGCAGGAAGAATGAGAGTGTGTTGTTGACCCTCTAATGGTAAATGTAGTTTCACCTTTTCTGTTGAGGGGAGTTGAGGCAAAATTTCCTTGAGGTTATATTCAGCAACATTAGCGGCTGGTGACTTTTTAGCAAATTGATCCTCAGCTTGAAACAGTCTACCTTGAGAAGTCATAATTTCTAACCCTTG
>DATNRE010000025.1:0-1751 GCA_036703685.1 Candidatus Obscuribacterales bacterium | reverse complement strand
GGCATCCGCCACATAATAAATCGCTCGGATGCCCTATTAGACTCCTATCCCTACAATGGAGGAACCCATAATTTAGAGGCTTTATCGGCTAATTTACCAATAATAACTCGGGCTGGAGAACAATATTTGTCTCGCATGGGTTACTCGTTTTTAAAAGCCGTTAATCTCGATATTGGTGCGGCTTGGACTTGGGAAGAATATACACAATTAGGAATTAAATTAGGTTTAGATATCAATTTACGCGATCAAATTAAATCCCATTTAATTCAATCTCAAAACCCCAATTCCTTAGCTCCGTTATGGAATCCTCGAAAATTAGCTCAGGAAATGTATGATATTTTTCAGAGACTTTATCGGGAATAAGCCCTACAGAATCAGCGCAGGCGAGGTCAGAAACCCGGTTTCTTTTAGATATCTAGCGATATAGCAGGGAACAGGGAACAGGGAACAGGGAACAGGGAGGAAAAGACTTCACCGTCTAGCTTTTAGCATCACTCTTTGTCCTAATAGGTGTGGCGACTGCTGTAAACCTTCATATTTTTCCTAGAAACCGGGTTTCTTGGCGTAAGTCCTAAATCTTTTGAATCTTCCCGATTTTTGTTACAATCTGTAAACAAACGCTTAAGGTAAAGGGCAGTCTAACAAATGCGGGTTGCGATCGCAGGAGCAGGTTTAGCGGGCATGGCTACGGCAATTGACCTAGTGGATGCCGGACACGAAGTAGAGATTTTTGAATCCCGTCCCTTTGTCGGGGGTAAAGTCAGCAGTTGGATAGACCCGGAAGGAAACCACATTGAAATGGGGTTGCACGTCTTTTTTGGCTGCTACTATAACTTATTTGATCTGATGCGCAAGGTGGGCGCCATTGACAACCTTCTGTTAAAAGACCATACCCACATTTTTGTTAATACCGGGGGAAAAACGGGAAGTTTGGACTTTCGCTTCATTACCGGAGCTCCCTTTAACGGGTTGAAGGCATTTTTCACCACCTCCCAACTCTCGGTAATTGATAAACTGCAAAATGCGATCGCCCTGGGAACTAGCCCCATTGTCCGAGGCTTGGTAGACTTTGAAGGAGCGATGAAAACCATCAGAGAACTGGATCGGGTGAGTTTTGCCGATTGGTTTCGCAGTCATGGGGGGTCGGAGGGCAGTCTCAAACGGATGTGGAATCCGATCGCCTATGCGTTAGGATTTATCGATACTGAGAATATTTCCGCTCGGTGTATGTTGACGATTTTTCTATTTTTTGCCACCAAAACAGAAGCATCTATGTTGCGAATGTTGGCAGGATCTCCGGCGGAATATCTACATAAACCCATTGTTAATTATTTAGAACAACGGGGCGTTAAAATTCATACCCGCCGTCGAGTTAGAGATATTCAATTTACAGAAATAGAAGGTAAAACCTATGTAACCGGAATGGTCGTCGCCAAAGCGGAAACCGAAGAAACGATTCTCGCCGATACCTATGTTTTTGCCGGGGATATTCCGGGGGTACAAAAAATGATTCCCCCAGCTTGGCGAAAATGGCCGGAGTTTGACAATATTTATAAATTAGAAGCGGTTCCCGTGGCAACGGTACAACTTCGCTTTGATGGTTGGGTGACGGAATTAAATGATCCTAAAAAACGTCAACAACTCCAAGAAGCGGCGGGAATTGATAATTTATTATATACGGCCGATGGCGATTTCTCCTGTTTTTCTGATTTAGCATTATCAAGTCCAGCCGACTATTATCGAGAGGGACA
>DATNRE010000024.1:0-1619 GCA_036703685.1 Candidatus Obscuribacterales bacterium | reverse complement strand
TAGAAGAAACTATAGACCCATCGGGTAAGGTTCGATTAATTCATAGGTTGAAACCGTCTGTATCCCTTCACCTATTAGATGCAACCGGACGGGTCAAACCTCAAGATTTATGGCCCCCCGAATACCCCCGTGATGTAATTCCCGGCGCTATCTCCCTTAAATGGATTGAGGAAGTCAGACAGGACAAAGGCGAGTTTTCCGTATTTTGGCAAGGTCGGGTTGAGGGGGTATTCCCCGAAGACATCATCGAGGGCATCATCCCAATCACTTGGCTCAAGGCTGCAAGGGAACGGTACGACATGAACCCCGAATACTGGGACAAGTCGGTTAGAGCTTCTCCGTGGCGGATCGGGATTGACGTGGGAGACGGTGGCGACAATCACGCCGTTTCACTTTGGAAAGGATTGGTTTTATACGAAGTCGCACTAAACCCAACCCAAGGGGATGAACTGGATACGATTCGGATTGCTGATATTGTTGCCGAGAAGATTCGGAAATTAGGTGGCAACTATTACGCCTCTGTTGATAAAACGGGGGTGGGTGCAGGGACTTTAGCCCGATTGAAACAACAGGGGTATTTTGTCCGGGGTTGTGCTTTTGGAGAATCTGCTGAAAATAACCATGAGTTTTCCAACCGTAAGACCGAGCTATTCTGGAAATTAAGAGACGGATTAAGGTTGGGAAAAATAGCCATAGCTCCCCTAGGTGAAATTGAAAAACAGGTATTCGAGGATCTATCATCCCATCGTTATTCCCTATCGGGCAAAGGGGGCGAGGATGCTCAGATTAACTGTGAGAGTAAGAAGCACGTTAGAGCTAGGCTCAAACGTTCACCCGATGCGGGGGATTCGGTAATAATTGGTTCATCATGCCCTAACCCGGTATTCTCGGAGGGGATATCAGAGGATGAAGTCTCAAGGGAAAAGGCAAGGGAGCAGCAAACTATTAAAGAGGAAATCTCAGTCCAGAAGGTTAGGGATTTATTTAGTTAGTTTAAGATTAAAATAAATAATTAATAGAATTATTATGATGAATTTATCTAAATTTGATTCTGTATTCTCACCTCAAACCCATGCAACATTCCGGGCAAAAACTCCCGAATTTGTCAAAGCTAAAATAATAAAACTTAATCTCAACAAATTAGAAACCGGAGGGGCGAACACCCTAACCGATGCCTTTAGTCGTGTAGTTGGTAAAGCGTTAAAGGATTTAGATAGTGCGATCACCAACAAAGATACAAAAGCCATTGAGAACTATCAAGCCATTCTTATCCCTGAACTCACCCGATCAATTTATGGTATGTGGCTTGGGGGGTGGAGTCTCGGACGTAAGCACGGGGGAAACGAAATTAAGTTTCAACAGAAGAAAGTAACAGCTAACTTTGATGAGGATTTATTAGATGTTGAGTTAGCATCTATAGAAAATATTCAAGCCCAGAACGCTATTGCCAACCGTTCCCAAACACTCGCCTCTGATATTTCCTCAACTCAATGGGGAAAAATTAGAGGGCATATCCTATCAGCAATTCAGCCCCAAGCTGAAACAGGGGAACCGATCAACAGATCTGAACTTCTCAAGCGGATCAATTCAGAGTTAGGAGATAGGGGTTTTAAAAGTCG
>DATNRE010000023.1:0-7673 GCA_036703685.1 Candidatus Obscuribacterales bacterium | reverse complement strand
GAGTATCAAAAATATTATCAACAACAATATTTAATTAATAATTAGGATCGAAAAGTAGTAAATGAAAAAAACACTTGTTTTAATCTTATGTTTGATTTTTCCACTAATTGCGCAAGAAAAACAAAACCAGCAGCAATCATTAATTCAATTTCCAATCAGTGTTACGATCGGTGGCAAATTTATTGTAAATGGTTCTTTCCCCGCTAGTATGACAGAAAGAGTTGATCAATTTGTAACAAGAATCTATAATCTTGCAAAAGAAAATTCATTAAGCATAGCTCAAGATTTGGCGACTGTTAGAGAGATAAATAAAAACCTTGAAGAAGAGTATGCTATCCGTGGGCTAATCCTAAAAAATGCAAATGGTGAGGAAAGAATTATTGATCTGGCAAAATTTAGAGTTAATGGTGATTTTGTAAATAATCCATATTTAAAAAATGATGATGTAATTATTTTCCCTGCGGTTGATCTTGAAAGAAATTTTATCCGGATCATAGGAGCTGTTAATAATCCAGGTAAATATATGTTTGTAGATGGTGATAAGTTATCCGATGCAATTGAATTAGGACAAGGTATTAATAAAGCGTATGAAAACATAAATGAAGCAATAATTTACAGATTAAACACAGGTGGCTCTGAACTTGATTCTATAGTAGTCGGACTTAATGAGGAAGTTGCACTTAAAAGAGGCGATCGTATACTCATTCCAGCTGAGGAGAGCAAAAGACAAGATTACAAAGTCAGAATAATAGGTGAAGTATTGCATCCGGGTTTTATTCCAATCACAAATAATAAAACCACTATTAAAGATGTTATACAAATGGCAGGAGGTTTTACTTCAGAAGCTGATTTATACAGATCTGAGATTATAAGAGGCGCAAATGCATTTGAATCACTCATATTTACTGAGCAGTCAGAGAAATTACAGATGGCCAGAATGTCAACTTTGATAGAAAATGATTCATTATATTTTCAAATAGATGAAAAACTAAGATTTCTAAGAGGAAATGGGTTGGTAGATTTTACAAAATTGTCAGACGACGAATATGATGATGGAAATTTTGTTGTTCAAAATTATGATGTTATATACATTCCTTCAAAAATTAACCTTGTTTATGTTTACGGACAAGTTAATAAGGCAGGATATATTAATTATAGTCCTGATAAAAGTTATGATTATTACTTAAGCAAAGCTGGTGGAATTGGTGAAACCGCTTCAGATATATATATAATAAAAGGACAATCAAGAAGCTGGCTTTCAGCTGAAGATTATCCAAATACCCCAATAGAACCAGGAGACTACATTTGGGTATCAAAACAAACTCCTAGAACTTTTTGGTATCATATAGAGCAAGCCGCCAGAATAACCGCAATTATCGGTTCAGTAGCTACTGTACTATTATTATTTAAATAATTCTTGACATTTAAATATTTATCTACCATATTTGTCAGCTACTTTTTAAAAGAAAATCAGTTCTTCGAATTATTTTTTAAGTTTTATCAGGATGAAGATTAAGTTTACTTGACTTTAGCTTGGCTAGACTTTAAATTTGTAGCCCTTCTTAATGAAGGCTTTGTTCTTTGAAAGAGTGAGAAAATATAAGCCAGTTAATTCCATAGTTTAACTTGCGTCAATGCCAAGATTACAATAATATTAAACTCTACAACGGAGAGTTTGATCCTGGCTCAGGACGAACGCTGGCGGCGTGCTTAACACATGCAAGTCTACGAGAATAAGGTAGCAATATCTTTAGTAAAGTGGCGCACGGGTGCGTAACACGTAAGCAATCTACCTTTGGGTCTGGAATAACTTCGAGAAATCGAGGCTAATACCGGATAATGCAGCGGCACCGCATGGTGATGTTGTTAAAGTTTAAGTAATGCCTATAGATGAGCTTGCGCCTGATTAGCTAGTTGGTAGGGTAAAGGCCTACCAAGGCTACGATCAGTAGCTGGTCTGAGAGGATGATCAGCCACACTGGAACTGAGACACGGTCCAGACTCCTACGGGAGGCAGCAGTGAGGAATATTGGGCAATGCCCGCAAGGGTGACCCAGCAACGCCGCGTGGAGGATGAAGGCCGTAAGGTTGTAAACTCCTGTTAGAGGAGAAGAACAGTACCGATTGGATCGGTATTTGACTGTACCCTCAGAGAAAGCCCCGGCTAACTACGTGCCAGCAGCCGCGGTAATACGTAGGGGGCAAGCGTTGTCCGGATTTACTGGGTGTAAAGGGCGCGCAGGCGGGATAGCAAGTCAGAGGTGAAATCCTACAGCTTAACTGTAGAACTGCCTTTGATACTGTTATTCTTGAGTTCGGGAGAGAGAGACGGAATTCCAGGTGTAGTGGTGAAATACGTAGATATCTGGAAGAACACCAGTTGCGAAGGCGGTCTCTTGGTCCGATACTGACGCTGAGGCGCGAAAGCGTGGGGAGCAAACAGGATTAGATACCCTGGTAGTCCACGCTGTAAACGATGAATACTAGGTGTTGGGTTTTAAACTCAGTGCCGCAGCTAACGCATTAAGTATTCCACCTGGGAAGTACGATCGCAAGGTTGAAACTCAAAGGAATTGACGGGGGCCCGCACAAGCAGTGGAGCATGTGGTTTAATTCGATGCAACGCGAAGAACCTTACCTAGGCTTGAAAGGCAAGTGACAGGGTATGAAAGTACCCCTCCAGCAATGGCACTTGTACAGGTGCTGCATGGCTGTCGTCAGCTCGTGCCGTGAGGTGTTGGGTTAAGTCCCGCAACGAGCGCAACCCCTACTATTAGTTGCCACCAGGTTATGCTGAGCACTCTAATAGGACTGCCTACGCAAGTAGTGAGGAAGGTGGGGATGACGTCAAGTCCGCATGGCCCTTACGCCTAGGGCTACACACGTGCTACAATGGATGTTACAATGGGTAGCTAAACCGCAAGGTGGAGCCAATCCTCTAAAGGCATCCTCAGTTCGGATTGGAGTCTGAAACTCGACTCCATGAAGTTGGAATTGCTAGTAATCGTGGATCAGCACGCCACGGTGAATACGTTCCCGGGCCTTGTACACACCGCCCGTCAAGCCATGGAAGCCGGGGGTACCCAAAGCCAGTATTCTAACCGCAAGGAGGAAACTGTTTAAGGTAAAACCGGTGACTGGGGCTAAGTCGTAACAAGGTAGCCGTACCGGAAGGTGCGGCTGGATCACCTCCTTTCTAAGAGTAATCTTAACCTATGAGATTGCTGGCTTCTCACTCTTTTAATTTTTTGTTCTTTTTATTCTGATGCTCAGGCCAAATTATCATTTTCAGTTTTGGAAATGATTTTTTGTTGTCTAAGATATTTATTTGGGCCTGTAGCTCAGATGGTTAGAGCGCACGCCTGATAAGCGTGAGGTCAGTAGTTCAACTCTACTCAGGCCCACTTGGGTTGTGTGCAAGTAGATCTTAAACCTAATCCCAATTACTTAAAGAAGTTTTTGGGGCTATAGCTCAATTGGGAGAGCGCCGCCCTTGCAAGGCGGAGGTTATCGGTTCGATCCCGATTAGCTCCACGTTTTATTTTGTTCTTTGAAAATTTGAAAGAGTAAAAGCAATGATTCTTTGAATCAACGCTTTGCTGAGCCTGAAAATAAATGATAGATAATGTATTATTTTTTAAGAGAATACAAATCTATCTGTGTATAAAAATTTTGGATAAGTTACTAAGGGCATATGGCGGATGCCTTGGTACGAGAAGCCGATGAAGGACGCGACTACCTGCGAAATGCTACGGATAGGTGGAAATAACCTAAGACCCGTAGATCTCCGAATGGGGCAACCCGTCTCGAGTAATGTTGAGATATCCACAACTGAATAAATAGGTTGTGTGAAGGCAACCCAGGGAACTGAAACATCTAAGTACCTGGTGGAAAAGAAAACAATAGTTATTTCCTTAGTAGTGGCGAGCGAAAAGGAAACAGTCTAAACCATTTAACGTGTTAAAGGAAGCAACCGTTGCGTTATTGGTGTTGTGGGAATTGATCTGACTGAATTGCTAATAAGTCGAAGAGTAAAAAAACATATTACTAGCTGAATGTTCTGGAAAGTTCAACCATAGAAGGTGATAGTCCTTTAAGCGAAAGTTTTATGTCTCTTTGGATCAGCCTCCCAAGTACCACGGAATAAGTGGAAGTCTGTGGGAATCTGCCAGAACCATCTGGTAAGACTAAATACTCTCTCGTAACCGATAGCGCATAGTACCGTGAGGGAAAGGTGAAAAGAACTCCTATTAGGAGAGTGAAATAGTACCTGAAACCATATGCTTACAAGCAGTTGGAGCTTCGATTTATCGGAGTGACAGCGTGCCTTTTGGATAATGAGCCTACGAGTTACTCGTACGTTGCAAGGTTAAGTTTCTAAGAAACGCAGCCGAAGCGAAAGCAAGTCCTAACCGGGCGATTTAAGTAACGTGCGGTAGACGCGAAACCGTGTGATCTACCCTCGTCCAGGATGAAGTGAGGGTAAAACCTCATGGAGGTCCGAACCAGTATGGGTTGAAAACCGTTTGGATGAGGTGAGGGTAGGGGTGAAAGGCCAATCAAACTCGGAAATAGCTCGTATTCCCCGAAATAGCTTTAGGGCTAGCCTCGGATAAAAGTGTAACGGAGGTAGAGCACTGATTGGGCTAGGGCCGTCACAACGGTACCAAACCCAGACAAACTCCGAATTCCGTATACATGTTTTCCGGGAGTCAGGCTACGAGGGATAAGCTTCGTGGCCAAAAGGGAAACAACCCAAACCATCAACTAAGGCCCCCAAATGATAGTTAACAGAGAAAGGATGTTGAGTTGCTTAGACAACTAGGATGTTGGCTTAGAAGCAGCCATTCATTTAAAGAGTGCGTAATAGCTCACTAGTCAAGCGACTCGGCGTCGACAATACTCGGGACTTAAACTATCTGCCGAAGTTATGGATTCTCCGATTTATCGGAGAGTGGTAGGGGAACATTCTATGTGCACTGAAGGTGTGGTGTAAACCATGCTGGAGCGCATAGAAAAGCAAATGTAGGCATAAGTAACGATAAGATCGATGAAAAATCGATCCACCGAAAATCTAAGGTTTCCTGAGCAATGTTAGTCATCTCAGGGTTAGTCGATCCCTAAGCCGAGGCTGAAAGGCGTAGGTGATGGAAAACAGGTTAATATTCCTGTACCTGGTAAAAATCGTTTGACTGTAAGGAGGGACGCAGAAGTGAAGGTCAGCCACCTGTTGGATTAGGTGGTCTAAGTAAGTAGGCTGAAAGTGTAGGCAAATCCGCACTTTCTTAAGGCCGAGATACGAACGGGAGTCCTTTGGACATAAACTGACCGTAATCATACTGCCGAGAAAATCTTCGTACAGGAGAGTTTTATCAGATCGTACCGCAAACCGACACAGGTAGATGGGATGAGTATTCTAAGGTGCTCGAGTGAGCCGTGGTTAAGGAACTCGGCAAATTAACCCCGTAACTTCGGGAAAAGGGGTGCCCCAAGTAAGTGAAATTATTTCTAACGTAGCTGAAAGGGGCCGCAGTGAAATGGCCCAAGCGACTGTTTAACAAAAACATATGTCTCTGCGAAGTCAATCAAGACGATGTATAGGGACTGACACCTGCCCGGTGCTGGAAGGTTAAGAGGAGTGGTTAGCCGCAAGGCGAAGCTATGAATCGAAGCCCCAGTAAACGGCGGCCGTAACTATAACGGTCCTAAGGTAGCGAAATTCCTTGTCGGGTAAGTTCCGACCTGCACGAATGGTGTAACGATTTGGGCACTGTCTCAACCACGGGCTCGGTGAAATTGTGGTACCGGTGAAGACGCCGGTTACCCGCATATGGACGGAAAGACCCCGTGCACCTTTACTGCACCCTAGCATTGGGTTCGGGTAAAGCATGTGTAGCATAGGTGGGAGGCTTTGAAGCCGGGGCGCTAGCTTCGGTGGAGCCAACGGTGAAATACCACCCTTGTTTTATTTGGATTCTAACCTCGGCCCTTGAATCAGGGTCAGGAACAGTGTTAGGCGGGTAGTTTGACTGGGGCGGTCGCCTCCTAAATTGTAACGGAGGCTCTCAATGGTTCCCTCAGCATGGTTGGTAATCATGCGGCGAGTGTAAAGGCAAAAGGGAGCTTGACTGCGAGACTTACAAGTCGAGCAGGTGCGAAAGCAGGACTTAGTGATCCGACGGCTGCGAGTGGAAGTGCCGTCGCTCAAAGGATAAAAGGTACGCCGGGGATAACAGGCTGATCTTACCCAAGAGTTCATATCGACGGTAAGGTTTGGCACCTCGATGTCGGCTCATCGCATCCTGGGGCTGAAGAAGGTCCCAAGGGTTTGGCTGTTCGCCAATTAAAGCGGTACGTGAGCTGGGTTCAGAACGTCGTGAGACAGTTCGGTCCCTATCCTATGCGGGCGCAGGATACTTGAGAAGGGTCGCTTCTAGTACGAGAGGACCGAAGTGAACGTATCTCTAGTGCACCAATTGTCACGCCAGTGGCATAGTTGGGTAGCTATATACGGTTGTGATAAGCGCTGAAAGCATCTAAGCGCGAAGCACGCTTCAAGATTAGGTATCCCTTACGTAAGTAACTAAAGACTCCTCGGAGATGACGAGGTTGATAGGCTATAGGTGTAAGTGCAGTAATGCATTCAGCCAAGTAGTACTAATAGGTCGTGAGGCTTATCCATTTAAATTTTTAAATACAGATTTGATTTTCTCTTACAGGCTCACTCTTTCATTTTTTCATTTTATTTTAAGCTAAAATAAGTTTAGCTATGTGTTTAAATTTTGGTGGTTTTAGCCTGGGTGTTACACCTCTTCCCATTCCGAACAGAGAAGTTAAGCCCCAGCACGCCGATGGTACTGCATGCGCAGGTGTGTGGGAGAGTAGGTCGCTGCCAAGATTTATTTTAATCCCGATCTTTGATCGGGATTTTTTTTGTCTTTTCCTATACTTCCCGGCTTTGATAAGCTAGACTTTTCTTAAATTTCGTAAAGAAAAAATTTTATTTAATTTGAGTTTGATTTTAATCTGATTTGAACTTATTAAATAGTCTATATTTGTCACAATCTTCTTATCAATTTTTGTTCAAATCTACCTCTTAAATTATTTTTTAGTTGAAAAATGACAGGCGAAACAAAAATATATACAGAAATTATATGCTATCATTGCGGCGATATTTGTAAGGATACATCCATTGCTATTGATGAAAAATATTTTTGCTGTTCTGGCTGTAAGACTGTTTATGAAATTTTGAATCAGGGGGAGCTTTGTACTTATTACAATTTTCAAGAAAATCCAGGAATTTCGCCGAAGAATTTTGAATCCAAAAAATTTGAATATTTAGATGATGTTTCTACAATAAACAAATTGTTAGAATTTAAAGATGAAAAAATCTCTAAGATAACTTTCTTTATTCCACAAATGCATTGCAGTTCCTGTATCTGGCTTCTTGAAAACCTTTTTAAATTAAATCCAGCCATTACAAGTTCAACAGTAAACTTTGTTCGAAAAGAACTAAGTGTAAAATTTCTTCATGAGAAAATTTCTTTAAAAGATTTAGTTATTCTAATTTCCTCAATTGGCTATGAACCGCAATTAAATCTTGATACCGATGAAAAGAAGATTTAGATAACCAATAATCGTTTTTAATAAATTATCTGCAACAGTAATAGAAA
>DATNRE010000022.1:0-1923 GCA_036703685.1 Candidatus Obscuribacterales bacterium | reverse complement strand
CTTTGTGTTAATGGGATTAATTACATTTTTTGTAGCTTTCTTAGGATGGCAAGGAACATTGAATCTAAGCCACGAACTCAATGAAATTAGTGTAGTTAGATTACCTTCAATTGTAAGTTTAGCAAAGATTGATCAGGGATTGAGAAATATTGATTCTAAACAATCCTGTCTTTTAAATAATTGTATAGCGGGTGAAAAGAGAGACATTACCATTGCCCAAATCCAAGAAAATTTTGATTTAATCAGAAGCGGTTTTTCCGAGTATGAAATATTGCCTCGGACGGAGAAAGAAGAGCAACTCTGGCAGCAATTTAAGTTAAGATGGCAACAATGGGAAAAACAGCATAAAAATTTTATGAATCTTTATGATGAATTTCAAGCAGTGGGCATTGTATACCCCTATAAAACCCAAATTAAATTATGGAAAACAGGTCAACAGAATTCCCCTGAAATGCAAATAGCCCGCCAAGCATCTCTACTTTTAGCAAAATTAAATATTCAAGATAGCTCGATTAATCAACCTATTTTATACGCCACATCTCAAAGTTTAGCAAAAGTGATTCAAGAGAATCAAAATATAGCAAAATTAGCCAAAAATCAAGCCGATATAACTATTGAAAAAAGCCAGAATTTTAGCGTTTTAGCCATGATATTTGGGCCAGTAATCGCCATAGTTTTAGGGATTATTTTAAGTATAGCGATCGCCCGTCCCATTAGTCAAAGTCTCAAAGGATTAGTAAATACCGTTGTCAATTCTAGCTCGGAAATTGCCACTACCGTTGAACAACAGGAAAAAATTATCGCCCTACAAGCATCATCGGTGAATCAAACCACAACTACCATGGACGAATTAGGGCGCACTGCTCGTCAAGCCACCCAACAAGCTGAAACCGCCACCCAAATTTCTAAACAAGTCCTGAAGTTATCTCAGGATGGGGCAAACGCCGTTTCTAAAACCATGTCAGGGATGGTAACTTTAGACAAAAAAGTGAGTGAAATTTCCCGTCAAATTACCACCCTAAATGAACAAGCCCAACAAATTAATAGTATTAGTAATTTAGTCAGTGATATCGCCAATCAAACAAATATGTTAGCCCTAAATGCCTCCATTGAATCTGTTAGAGCCGGAGAGCATGGTTTGGGGTTTAATGTCATTGCCTTAGAAATTCGTAAACTCGCCGACGAAACCCATAAATCTTCCCAAAAAATCAATCAATTAATTGATCAAATTGAACAAGCCCTTAAAGGTACAGTGATGGCGGCGGTCGATGGCAAACATACCGTGCAAAACAACCTCAAAATCGCTGAAGAAACCACCGCAATTTTTAGTAAAGTTACCGTAGCTATTGATCAAGTTTCCTTAAGTTCTCAACAGATTTACTTAACTTCAAAACAGCAAGTTCTCGCCATTGAAGAAGTCATCTGCGCCATGAATTCTATTAATAATGGCGCTCAACAAACCGTGATTGGAATTAGCCAAACTAAATTAGAAACCCAACAGTTAAAAAATGCGGCCTATAATCTAAAAATATTAGGGGTAAGTTAATGCCGGATTTCTGGATTCAATTAGGGCTTAGGAACATCATAATAGGCAGGAATCCCTTGAACTTGTAACTCATCCCGTAGGCGTTTAGCTCCGGCGGCATCGGTTAGGGCACCCAGTTGAATTTTTTTACCCGTTTTGAACTCCGCAATATAGGCATCGGGAACCACTTCTTTCGCCTGTTCAAAGGAACGCTCGCCCTTATAATCTAGGACAACATAATAATATCCGTCCCCGGATTTTATCGGTTCCGTGGGTCGGGCCGGAGTCGGTGTGGTTGGCCTCGTTGTTGCCACTGTCGCAGCCGCGCCGCCCCCGGGTTGAATCGTTGAGGTGTTAGTCCCCTGTCCCGTTACTGGGGGAGTCACCGCCGGAGTTAC